>NZ_BAABVU010000044.1:0-429 GCF_040369555.1 Apilactobacillus pseudapinorum | reverse complement strand
AACCAAGTAATGACACTTGCGTGTCAATGGAGAATAGCGGGATCGAACCGCTGACCTCCTGCTTGCAAAGCAGGTGCTCTCCCAGCTGAGCTAATTCCCCATATAAATATGGTTGTTGTGACCCCTACGAGGTCGATGGGCCTAGGGGGACTCGAACCTCCGACCTCACGCTTATCAGGCGTGCGCTCTAAACCAACTGAGCTATAGGCCCATATAGCTAAGAATCATATGAAGGTAAATCCCTCAAAACTGAATAAGATTGATGAACCTAGTGTAAGTTTCCGTAATTTCCTTAGAAAGGAGGTGATCCAGCCGCAGGTTCTCCTACGGCTACCTTGTTACGACTTCACCCTAATCATCTGTCCCACCTTAGACGACTAGCTCCTAAAAGGTTACCCCATCGTCTTTGGGTGTTACAAACTCTCATGG
>NZ_BAABVU010000043.1:0-429 GCF_040369555.1 Apilactobacillus pseudapinorum | reverse complement strand
CTTGGTGGGCTTTTATCTCACCAACTAACTAATACGGCGCGGGTCCATCCCGAAGTGATAGCAGAGCCATCTTTCAAGTCGGAACCATGCGGTTCTGACTAATTATGCGGTATTAGCATTTGTTTCCAAATGTTATCCCCCGCTTCGGGGCAGGTTACCCACGTGTTACTCACCAGTTCGCCACTCGCTCCGAATCCAAAAATCATTTATGCAAACATAAAATCAATTTGGGAGAGCTCGTTCGACTTGCATGTATTAGGCACGCCGCCAGCGTTCGTCCTGAGCCAGGATCAAACTCTCATCTTAAGATGAAAAGCTTAACTTAGCTCTTCTGAATAAATTGTTATTTTATAAGCGAATTGACTTCGCAATGTTTAATTCTTACAAACTTCGTTGTAAGATTCCTTACACATCATCGATTATCAATCT
>NZ_BAABVU010000042.1:0-44931 GCF_040369555.1 Apilactobacillus pseudapinorum | reverse complement strand
TCATATAAAAAGAAGCGACTATTTAAGTCGCTTCTTTTTATTTCTTCAAAATTTCATTAATCTTAGCTAATTCATCTGGTGAAAATTCTAAGTTGTCTAATGCTTTTAAATTAGATTCTAGATGTTTTGGATCAGATGCTCCAGTAACAACACTAGTAACAACTGGATCATGAAGTAACCAAGCTAAACTCATTTGTGCTAATGTTTGATCTCTATTCTTGGCTAAATCATTTAATTGGTTTAATCGTTTAACTACTTCATCCTTATTTTCCATCATAAAACTATTGGTGAAGTGTAGTTTTAAATCATCAGGTAATCCATTTAGATATTTATCTGTCAAAATACCTTCGGCTAATGGACCGTATGCAACCAATCCATCGTTGTTTTCTTTCAATGCATCAATTGTGCCATCTTCTTCCGCTGAACGGTTTAACATGTTATATGAAGCTTGGTTAACAACAAAAGGTGTATGAAGTTCTTTAAAGTACTTAATGATTTCTCTTGTTTGTTCACCATTGTAATTAGAAATACCAACATACAATGCTTTTCCGGCTCTGACAGTACTATCTAGTGCTTCAGCAGTTTCTTCTAAGCTAGTATTAGGATCGAAGCGGTGGCTGTAATAGATATCTACATAATCTAATCCCATTCTCTTTAAAGAAATGTCCAATGCAGCAACTAGTGTTTTTCTTGAAGAAAATGAACCATATGGTCCAGGCCACATGTGGTATCCAGCTTTAGTAGTAATAATTAATTCATCACGATATGGTTTTAAATCTTGATTATATACTTGACCAAACATTCTTTCTGCGGCACCTGATCCAGGTCCGTAGTTATTTGCCAAATCAAAACTGAAAATTCCTTTATCAAAGGCATTTAACATTACTTCTCTACTATCTTGAAAATTAGCATCATCACCAAAACTATGCCACATTCCAAATGATAGAGCGGGTAATTGAAGACCAGAGTTTCCTGCTCTTCTAACTTTCATGTTGTCGTATCTTTCATCTGAAGCTTTATACATGATTACACCTCAATTTCTATTGTTATAGTTTCATTTTAAGTTTTCTGAATTATGAAATCAAGAATTCAATTAATAAAAAAAGTCCTAATTTTCATTAGGACTTTTGATATTATCTAAATAATTTTCCAACTGATTTATTGTTATGAATTCTTAAAATTGCATTACCCATTAAATCTGCAACTGAAACAATATCTAGTTTATCGATTTGTTTTTCTGGTGCAATATAAACAGAATCAGAAACAATTACCTTTTTAATTGGCGCATTGCTGATTTTATCGATTGCATCCCCTGCGAAAACACCATGTGTAGTAACTAAGTATACAGCTTTAACACCATTGTTTGCTAACACATTGGCTGCTTTAACTGCTCTAGACGCTGTATCAATCATATCATCTGCAACGATTGCAACCTTATCTTTAACATCCCCAATAATAAATGTTGGAATATGTTCTTCATTTTCAGGGTCACGGTTATCAATAATTGCAATTGGAGCATCAATTAATCCCGCGAATCCACGAGCTCGTCCAACACCACCATGATCTGGTGATACCACTACTGCGTTGTCTAGGTCATAATTATCTAACATGTGTTTTGCCATCAATTTATCTGCTTTTAGATTATCTACTGGTTTATTAAAGAATCCTTGGATTTGAGCAGCATGTAAATCTAAAGTAAGTACTCTATCAATACCAGTATTTTCTAAAATTCTAGCAATTAACTTAGCGATAATTGCTTTTCTTTCTCTCTTTTTAGCAGAATGTCTAGCATATCCATAGTAAGGAATGACAACGTTGATGGATTTAGCACTAGTTCTTCTTACAGCATCAATCATAATAAACAATTCCATAATATTAGCGTTAATTGGATCGGTTAATGATTGAATAATGTAAACTGAATCTCCTCTAATACTTTCATCAATTTTGATTTGAATTTCACCATCACTAAAACGATTAATGGTTGCTTCTCCCAATTTGATTCCACAAACCTCAGCAATTTTTTCAGCCAATGGTCTATTAGAACTCAAAGAAAATATTTTCATATTTTTATTACTCAATGATTCCACTATGAATAATGCCCCTCTCGAAGTAATTGATAATTAGATTTTACCATAAACTTCAAATTTTTACTTATATTTTAAGGTTTAATCCCGTCCATTCCAATCATTGGATCAATTTGATCTGAATTAATTAGACTAGGCGTCAAACGATACGATTTAACTGAACTATCGGTATCCTCTTCATTAGATGCTTCCTCTTCAACTTGGTCATTGTTATTTGTATCTACCGTCTTATCAGTTTTGGTATTGGTTTCAACTATTTGTTGATTATTAGTTAATAATTCATCATTAGCTGGTTTTATTTCACCATTTAATAGTGATTGAATTCTCTGCATCAAACTAGTATTTCTGTTATCAGATTCACTTTGGGCACAGCTTAAAAATGAATCATAGTCCCCTATCATAATTAACGTGTCACTGGCACGAGTAATTGCGGTATACAAAAGATTCTTTTTCAGCATTTTAGTAAACTGAGGAACGATTGGTAAAATTACCATCTTGAACTCGCTTCCCTGTGCCTTATGAATAGTTGTACAGTATGCTAATGTAATTTGAATCCAATCTTTTCTTTGGTAGGTAACCTCGCTTTGATCAAAAGCCACTTTGATTTTATCCTGGGTTGATTTTTCACCATGGATAACTTCTATGATTTGACCAATATCACCGTTAAAAACATTGTCTTCTGGACTATTCACTAGTTGCAAGACTTTATCTCCCAACCTAAAATGAATTCCTCTATATTCTAGTTGTTCCTCTTTGTTGCCAGGGTTCATAATTTCTTGAATGACATCATTCAAATGATTAACCCCTGACATCCCTCTATACATTGGTGATAAAACTTGAATATCTGTAGCACTAAATCCTTTTTGCTTAGCTCTCTTCACAATTTGTTCAATTACTGAACTCATTTGATTAGCACCACATGGAATAAAACTTCTATCAGCCTGTTTTTCATTGAAGTCATCTGGCAACTTTCCTTGTTGGATACTATGTGCCAATGGAATAATAGTTGAATTACTGTCTTGTCTGTAAATGGTACTTAATTGCATACTATTTATTCTTTGAGATCTTAATAAATCAGTAAATACCTGACCTGGACCCACTGATGGTAATTGATCTTTATCACCTACCAAAATCACTTTCATTTGGTTAGGCACCGCTCTCATAAGCGCTTTAAATAAATAAGTATCCACCATAGACATTTCATCAACAATTAGTAATCCACCTTCTAAATCCTTGGTGCCTTCATTGTTATCGTCATACCCACTTAGTCCTAACAATCTGTGAATGGTGCTAGCGGGAATTCCAGAAGTTTCCTGCATTCTCTTCGCTGCGCGTCCAGTTGGTGCAGCTAGTAAAATTGGAAATTCATGTTCTTTATATTTATTTATATCTAAGGAATAATCGTTTAAATATGCATATAAATAGATAATTCCCTTAATAATCGTTGTTTTCCCTGTCCCGGGTCCACCGGTTAGCAAGAACATTTGCGACTTAATAGCTTGTTTTAAAGCATTTGTTTGTGACTCATCATAAGAGATATTCAATTTTTTCTCAATCAATCTAATCTTCTTATCGATGGTTTCATCATCAAACGTTTTTGTATTCGGATTCTTAATTACACGATTAATATGTTCGGCAATTCTCCATTCATCATCATATAAATCCTTTAAATAAACCCGATCTTCTTCTCCAACGATTTTTTGTGTTTTAGCTAACTCCAAAAATTGTTCAGATAAATCATCGCCAGTGATGTCTTCTGAATTACCATTATTTAACAACTTTAAAGTTTCAGATAAGATTGGGCCTGTTTGGGTATATGTATCACCATTCTTCAAAGATAGCGATTGTAATGCAGAAATTAAACCTGCTCGGATTCTTCCTGGATTGTTAGCTGACATCCCCATTTGCTTAGCAATATCATCGGCCTTCTTAAATCCGATCCCGTCTATATCTTCCACTAATTGATATGGGTTTTCTTCAATTACTTTTAAAGTGTCTCCCTTATACTTATTATAAATTGCAGAAGATAAGCTACTACCAAATCCATAACTATTAAGACCGATAATAACTTGTTCCATTCCGTTATTCTTTTGGAGTGTATCAATTACTGTTTTACGCTGTTTACTTGATAGTCCTACCTTATCTAGTAAAGATTCATTATCTAAAACGTCAGTAATTAAATTAACACCCAAGATATCAACCATTTTGTTAGCAGTTTGTTTTCCCACTCCTGGAAAATTATCCCCTGAAAGATATTCAACCAGTCCTTCTTTAGAGGTAGGCACTGTGCTATGGTAATTATCAGCTTTAAATTGTTTTCCATATTTCGGATGATCTACCAATACACCGAAAAACTGGTATTCATTTTCTTCAGCAATATCTGCAAAATTACCAGTAATAACAATCTCATCTTCATGCCAATCTGAGATATTAGTTTCGCTAATCTTAACTAAAAGCACCTTAAAAAAACTGTCGTTGCTTTCAAAGAAAGTAGCCGCAACTTTTCCATTTATGAATAGCTTTTCATTTTGTTCGTCATTATTTTCCATGGAAAATAAATCCATTGATTCGGTCACGGCAATTCACTTCCTTACTTTTTATTTTTGACCTGAATAAACTTTTCAATATCAGCCAAGCGTTTTTGACCCTTT
The DNA here is from genome assembly GCF_040369555.1 of Apilactobacillus pseudapinorum. Taxonomy (NCBI): domain Bacteria; kingdom Bacillati; phylum Bacillota; class Bacilli; order Lactobacillales; family Lactobacillaceae; genus Apilactobacillus; species Apilactobacillus pseudapinorum. Next base: position 40,196 of record NZ_BAABVU010000042.1, on the reverse strand, counting down.
TCAAAGTATTTTGGATCGTTTGATTTAGCCTTATCAAAATAAGCACTAAAATCCTCTTCTAACACCATCGCAACGATTCCACGATCAAAGTTAGCTTTACCATCGTTAGGCTTAGCTGCAAGCACTTTATCGTAAAATTCAGATGCTTCTTTAAAGTTACCTAGTGCTAATAAACTACTTGCTAATAGGTAGTTTATTTCTGGATCTTGTCTTCTAAAACCTTGTGCAGTTAGCGCGAATACAACTGCTTTTTTATAATCTTCTTTAGCCATATAACTTTGTGCCAACATAATATATGCATCTGTCTTCATATCACCGTCAGATAGGCTATTAAATTGTTCGATTGCTTTGTCATATTCACCAGCTGCGTAATAGACGTTACCCAGGCCATAGGTTAAAGTTTCTTTAGCCTTTTTACTTCTGCCAGCAAACAAGCCTAAAGCTTTCATCATTAATTCTTCAGCTTGTGTGTAGTTATGCAGTTGAACTAAAAAACTGCATAAATCATAGTAAGTTCGGTAATCATCTGGGTGGTTATCGATATCTTCAACCAATTTATGCAAAGTTTCATCAGCTTTTCTTTGCTTTTCTTCATGTTCTCTTTCAATTTCTTGTTGTCTATTTTTTATTTCTTCGGACTTTTGATCCATCATAATCACCTACAAATTAAATTACGTCTGTTTGATCAATTTCTTTTGTTAAATATTCAGTATCGTTCCATTTAATTAAATCAAACGTTTTACCATTATCGTTTGTTTCTAAAATAGTTGTACTAGTATTAGCCAATCCACCACGTTTTCGTAAATCCTTAATTTCAACTCCTAATAATGAGTTAATTAAGGCATTCAAAGCAGCTCCATGGCTAAAAATAACAACATTACTATCTTCACGATTAGCGTTAACAATGGTATTTATTGCATATTGCATTCTATCAATTACATCACTAAAGCTTTCTCCGCCAATTTCAGTTGCGTCGTATTTTTCCGGATGATTTCTAAAATTATCATAACTTTCCGGAAATTGTTTTTTTACATCTTCGAATTTTTGTCCTTCCATTTTACCTAAGTGAAATTCTTCTAAACGATTCCATAAAGAAAGTGGTGGTCTTTTCTTGGAATGTTGTAAAACTCGATTGGCTGTTATTCTTGCTCTTTTAATGGGACTAGAATAAGCATGACTAAATTCAATATCTTTTAAATGTTCACCTAACTGGTTCATTTGTTGGTAACTTTCTGGTAATAATTCAGAATCACCTCCAGCTCCTTGATATCTACTTTCAAGATTCCATTCAGTCTTACCATGTCTAATAAAATAGATTTTCACTTTTATCCCTCGTTCATTTTGATTTATATCTATTATCTCAATTAATGACATTTTTTTCAAAACATATATAAAAAAAGATGCTTATTTTCATAAGCATCTTTTTAAAATTTAAATGTATTGTAATTCTTTATCGTTTTGATATGCAGCATCGATTATAGCTGAGCCTAAACATTCATCACCATCATAGAATACAACAGCTTGACCAGGGGTTACTGCTCTGGCTGGGTCATCAAATTCTACCTTCAATGACTTACCATCATCATTTAAATGAACGCTAACTCCAACGTCTTTTTGACGATAACGGAATTGAGCAGTACAACGGAAGTCATTACCACGATTACTAATATCGTTAATCCAGAAAATATCTGAAGCCACTAAATAGTCAGCGTATAGATGTTTATTTTCGTATCCTTTACCAACATATAAAATGTTTTTTGATAAATCTTTTCCGACTACGAACCAAGGACGATTATCCTTACCATCCCCACCGATACCTAGACCTTTTCTTTGACCGATTGTGTAATACATTAATCCATCATGTTGGCCTTTTACTTCTCCTTCAAAAGTCATCATTTTACCAGGTGTTGCTGGTAAATAATTGCTTAAGAATGATTTGAAGTTCTTTTCACCAATGAAACAGATTCCCATTGAATCCTTCTTTTCAGCGGTTGCAAGACCGGCTTCTTTAGCAATTTCTCTAACCTTAGGTTTAGGCATGTCCCCTAATGGGAACATAACACGATCTAATTGATCAGCTGATAATTGACTCAAGAAGTAAGTTTGGTCCTTGTTGTCATCACTACCACGTAACAAGTGGTTATGACCATCTTCATCACGTTGTAATCGCGCATAGTGACCAGTTGCAATGTAGTCAGCACCTAGGTCTAATGCGTAGTCTAGAAAAGCTCTAAACTTAATTTCTTTGTTACAAATAACATCGGGATCTGGAGTTCTACCTTTTTTATATTCATTCAAGAAATAAGTGAAAACGCGATCCCAATATTCTTTTTCAAAATTAACAGAGTAGTAAGGTATTCCGATTTCTGAGGCCACTTTGGCTACATCTTTGTAGTCTTCAGTAGCTGTACAAACACCGTTTTCGTCGGTATCGTCCCAGTTCTTCATAAATACACCTACAACGTCATATCCTTGTTGCTTCAAAAGGTAGGCGGTTACGGATGAATCCACCCCACCTGACATTCCGACAACAACACGGGTATTACTATTGTCTGCCATTTTAAATCACCATCATTTCTTTTAGATTCTTAGAACCTACGAGTTGAAGGTCGCACATTCCATAAAGAGTATGATACCCATTTCTGCGATAAAATGCAATTAAGAAGCAAAAAGGAAGCCATTAGGCTCCCTTTTTATTTTTTAATAAATACGTTTCTTTCAACGAAATTGTTCATTAAGAAATTGTATTGTTCTACTAACTCATCAGCTTGTTTGTTAGTAAAAATATTTACTTTATTTAAACCATTGCTTGTAACGGCACTAAGTTTAAAAGCACTTAAATCGCCTTTAAAAACAATCTTTAACTTAACGCCATTATATGGATCGTTAGGATCTAGTGTTCTTTCAAATGAGTAATTACCTGCTTTAGTACTCACAAATCCCATATCAGTTAATGTGTACTTCTTTACTTCGGGGCTAACAGCATATACTGTATTGTCTCCAAGTAATTGATTACTAATTTCAAAAGCCATTTTAGTCCACCCTCTTAATTCTTTTTATTACTTTTACTAATGCTTCACTAAACAAATCAATTTCTTCACTCGTAGTGAACTTACCAAAACTAATTCGAATTGATTCTGATGATCTGTTAGTATCATTACCATACATTGCTACTAACACGTGTGATGGTTCGATGTTTCCTGCTGTACATGCTGAACCTGCAGAAATCGCAAAACCTGCCAAGTCCATATTAGCTAGTATCACATCAGATGCAATTCCTTTTATCCAGATATTAAAAACGTGTTGTAGTGGGTTATTATCGACAGTTCCATTAACTAAAAATTCAATGTCATTGTCTTTTAATTTACCCATAATTCGTTTTTTGAAACCTAAGTATCTATCATGGAGTTCTTGTTTTAATTCAGGTGTAATCATTGATACCGCCGTAGCAAATCCAGATATTGATGGAATGTTTTCTGTTCCTGCACGACGTTTCTTTTCTTGTTCTCCACCCTTAATAAAACTAGGGAAATCAACCCCGGTCCTTTTATAAAGGAATCCAGTCATTTTTGGTCCATTGATCTTATGTGCTGAAGTAGAAAGCATATCAATATAATCTTTTTCAACATCAATATCCAATAGTCCATAAGCTTGAACAGCATCTGTATGGAACCATGCTTGGTGGTCTTTTAGCAGTTCACCAATTTCGTGAATTGGCATGTAAGAACCAACTTCATTATTACCGGTCATAATAGTCACTAAGATGGTTTCATCATCTAATGCTGCCTTTAAATCTTCAATATCGATGACTCCATCAGCATTAACTGGTAAGTATGTGACCTTGTATCCTTGACCTTCTAAATATTCAAGTGGTTTTAAAACTGCTTCATGTTCAATTGCGGTTGTAATAATATGTTTTCCTAGCGATTTACGAGCTTCTGCAGTTTGTATAATTGCTGTATTATCGCTTTCACTACCACCACTAGTAAATATTATCTCGTCTGGCTTAGCGTTTATGCTTTTAGCAATAATGTCTCTACTATCTTCCAATACGGTATGTGCTTTTCTACCAATTCCATATAGTGTGGAAGCATTCCCATAAACATTTTGCATCTTATCATACATATCATCTAAGACGTTTTTATCGATGGGGGTTGTAGCGGCATTATCCAAGTAAACTTCTCTCAAATATACCTAAACCCTTTCTATTTTTGATTTGCAAATAAATCTAATAACATTTTAGCTGAACGTTTTCCAGCTTCCAAAATAAATTCATCAAAGCTCTTATCAGCATCCCCATTAGCATTATCTGACATAGCTCTTACAACAACGTATGGAATGTTAAATTGATTGGCCACTTGACCAACGGCAGCTCCTTCCATTTCACATGAAAGTGCATCTGGGAAGTTCTTTAATATGCCATCAATAACAGCTTGATCAGCAACGAATTGATCACCAGTAACAATTAATCCTGATTTTACGTTTAATCCGACTTCTTTAGAAGCTTCAGTAATTTCTTTTGACCATTTTTCAGAAGCTTTAAATCTAGCTGGTTGACCAGGAAGTTGACCATATTCATATCCAGCAGCAGTAGCATCAACATCATGGTAAGCAGTTTCAGTTGATACAACAACATCCCCAACGTTTAAACCTTCTCCAATTCCACCAGCTGAACCTGAGTTGATAACGATATCAACATCAAAACTAGTAATTAATTGCGCTGTGGTTAAACCGGCTTCTACTTTACCAATCCCAGATCTAACTAAAACTACTTCTTGTCCAGAAATAGTTCCTTCATAAAAGGTCATTTCTTTAATATTAACTTCATTTTTATTTTCCAATGATTCTAGCAATGTTTTGATTTCTTCATCCATTGCACATAAAATTCCAAATTTCATTTTATTTTCTCCTATGGGTTAACGTAAATTAAAATTAAATATACTGCGATTATAAGTAATATCAAAAAGGCTATCGTCCAGTTTAGTCTTCTGGATAATCGCTTGATTTTATCGTCATCACTCAATGTATTATTTCTAGAAACTTCTTCTCGACTAATAACATCATCGTCAGATTGACTTCGGCTGATAAAATCATCATCTAAATGTTTTTTCTTTTTATTACTTTGATACTCTTTTCTAGTTATCATTAAGGACTAACTCCTTTAACAATTAACGACCAATTTGATCGTGTAATTTCCAATAATAAATTGCAGTAATTGTCTTAGCATCTTCAATCTTACCATTTTCAATCATTTCCAACGCTTCATCTAAAGAATATTCTTTAATATTTAAATATTCTCCTTGATCACGTGGTAACTCATCCTCGACTGGCTTTAAATCAAACGCTAAATATAATTCCATATATTCATCACAAAAGCCGACACTAGAATAAAATCCAGTAATTCTTTTGATTGTGTTTGCTTCTAATCTAGTTTCTTCGTTTAACTCTCTTTTGACTGTATCTAAGGATGAACTATCTCTATCATCTACTTTTCCAGCAGGAATTTCGATTGTTTCTTTTGCAATAGGTGCTCGCCATTGGGTTTCCAATAACATTTTATTATTCTTAGTTAAAACAAGAATCCCAACTGCGTTAGAATGATGGACAACATCCCTAGTAGAAGTTTCTCCGTTTGGCAATTCAACAGTTTGCTTTTCAACATTAATGATTGCTCCGTTGTATTTAGGTTCAACTCCTAGTACTTTCTCTTCAAGATTCATATTATCAACCCTTTATGATTTATATATTCATTCTATATATTTTAAAAGATTTTTTCAATTATTCTCTAGTCTATAACACGAATTTTTACTGCTTGAGGGCCTTTCATCCCTTGAGCAATTTGATATTCAACCTTTTGACCGATTTCAATTTCATTTCTGGTTTTATTTTCAACCGCAGATGCATGGAAAAATACTTTATTCTTGTCTTCACCTTTTAAAAAGCCAAAATCATGCTCTGGATTAAAATTATTAACTTTACCTTTTATCATTATTTTCTCCTTAAAATAAAAAACTGGGAAAATCCCAGTTTTTTATTGTTTATTCTTCAAAACCTTCAGTCGCAGTTTCTGGGAAGTTATCACGTACAATCTTAGCACAACGTGCACAGAATTGTGGATAATCTGAATCTGAACCAACATCAGTACTAATTAAACGACAACGTTCACAAACGACACCTTCAGCATGTTTAACTACAATGGAAAGGCCATCATTAAAGTTTTGTGCTTCGCTTGGGGCGCTACTTGCATCATTAATTGATAATTCAGATACCATTAAGATTTGAGCAACATCAGTATCTAATGATTCTAACTTAGCCTTAACGTTGTCATCAACATATAATTCTAGGTTAGCTTCTGAAGCTTTACCAATTAATTTGTTGTTTCTGGCTTCTTCCAATGCCTTCAATACATCGTCTCTTAGTTCCATGAAGTTATGCCATTTTTCAGCAATTTCATCTGCTTCAGGTAAATCTCCTGGTTCTGGCATTTCTGAAAGTTGAACAAATTCTTCTTCTTCAGATAAGAATGGCCAGATTTCTTCAGCTGTATGAGGCAATACTGGAGTCATTAACTTAGTTAATGCAACAGCTGCTTGATATAAGACTGTTTGCATTGATCTTCTTTCGATACTATCTTCAGCATAGATGTATAGAATATCTTTTGCGAAATCTAGGTAGAAAGCTGATAGATCAGCGTTGATAAATGAAAGTAGTCGACGATTTAAGCTTAGGAAATCGTAGTTATCATAATCAGTCTTAATATCCTTGATGAATTGATTTAATCTAACCATCATGTATTTATCGGCTGATTTCATATCATCAAATGCAACACTGTTAGTTTTTGGATCGAAGTCTGAAGTATTAGCTAGCAAGTATCTCATTGTATTTCTAATCTTCTTGTATGAGTCTGAAATTTTTACAAAGTTTTCCATTGATACTCTAACATCAGCTGAAGTATCTACAGAGGTAACCCATAGACGAACGATTTCAGCACCCATTTGTTTAATAACTTCATCAGGAGCAATTGTATTTCCAAGTGATTTACTCATCTTGTGGCCTTCACCATCAAGTGTGAATCCTTGTGATAATAGTTGCTTGTATGGAGCCTTACCGCTAAATGCAACACTAGTAATTAAACTTGAGTTGAACCAACCACGGTATTGGTCTGAACCTTCTAGATATAAGTCTGCTGGGTAAGTTAAGTAATCACGTTCGGCACAAACACCTTGATGTGATGAACCTGAATCAAACCAAACATCCATAATATCATGTTCTTTAGTGAATTGACCGTTTGGTGAATGTTCACTAGTGAACCCTTCAGGAAGTAAATCCTTAGCTTCTTTTTCAAACCAAATATCTGAACCGTGTTTTGCAAATAGTTCTGCAACATGATCAGTAGTTTCTTTAGTAATGATTGGAGTACCATCTTCTGCATAGAAAATTGGTAGTGGAACTCCCCAAACACGTTGTCTAGAGATTACCCAATCACCACGGTCTTTAATCATGTTGTAAAGACGTTTCTTACCCCATTCAGGTTTGAATTTAACATCTTCAATGGCATTTAAAATGTCATCTCTAATCTTATCAACTGAAGCGAACCATTGGTCAGTAGCGCGGTAAATTACGGGCTTTTTAGTTCTCCAGTCAAATGGATAACTATGAGTAATTGGTTGATACTTCAATAGTAAGTTCTTTTCTTTTAACTTGTTTAATGAAATTTCATTAGCATCATCGTAGAAAACGCCTTCGAAATCTGGACCTGCTTCTTTAGTTAGGTATCCTTGTGCGTCAACGTCAACAAAGATGTCTAATCCGTATGACTTACCAACGTAGTAGTCATCTTCCCCGAAACCAGGAGCGGTATGAACTAAACCAGTACCAGTATCGATTGTTACGAAATCACCTAGCATAGTTAGTAGTTGTCTATCCATAAATGGATGTTGTGCTAACACACCTTCTAGTTCTTGACCTTTTACAGTCTTAACGATTTCGTAATCTTCCCAACCGAATAATTCAGCATCTTTATCAACTAATTCAGCAGCAAGTACGAATTGACGATCGTCATTAGATGGTTTTACAACTGCGTAGTCAAAACCAGCATCAATAGTAATACCCATAGATGCAGGAATTGTCCATGGTGTAGTAGTCCAAACAACCATGTAAGTGTTGTCTTCATCTAATACACCTTTACCATCAACAACTTTTTCAGCATAGAATGCTGATGGTGATTCGATATCATGGTATTCAACTTCTGCTTCTGCAAGTGCTGATTCAGATGACCATGACCAAATAACTGGTTTCTTGCCACGGTAAATTAAACCTTTTTCAGCCATCTTACCGAAAACTCTAATTTCAGCAGCTTCGAATTCAGGTTTTAATGTAAGATATGGGTTGTCCCATTCACCAGTAACTCCAAGACGTTTGAATCCTTCTCTTTGACGGTCAACTTGTTTTAATGCATATTCATTACATAATTTTCTGAATTCATTAGTATCCATCTTTTTACGATCGTAACCAGCTTGAGTTAGCTTTTGTTCGATTGGTAGACCGTGAGTATCCCAACCAGGAACGTAAGGTGCTCTAAATCCATTCATTGACTTGTATCTAACGATAAAGTCTTTTGAAATTTTATTTAAAGCATGTCCCATATGAATGTCACCATTGGCATATGGAGGGCCATCATGTAATACAAATGAAGGTTTACCTTCATTTAATTTTTGTCTTAATTGATATACATTGTTATCTTCCCATGCTTTTTGTCTTTCTACTTCTTTAACTGGTAAATTACCACGCATCTTAAACTTGGTCTTACCTAAATTTAAAGTATCTTTAACTCGCATCAAAATCACTCCTTTTCTAATAAAAAAAGACCTCATCACAAGGGACGAAGTCTTTCGCGGTACCACCCAATTTAGAATGTAAAAAACATTCTATCTTAATTAACTAATTCATGAGATAAACTGAGTTGATCTGCAATAAATGATTTACAACTGATCTCTCACCAACCATCAGCTCGCTTAATTGTTTCAATTTATTGCTTTCTGTTCTCAATCTCGTTATTTAATTTTTTTAAAAGAACCATCAGGATAAATCTTTACGGTTGCATCCTTAGGCATCTCTTTACTATCAGATTTTACTACTGTGTCTTTAAAAGTGTCAAGGTTATTAATTTGTTTGCTAACCTTTTCTTGATTAGCATCAACCCCAGAGATGATTTTATCCCATTCAGGACTTGATACCATTTCCATTTGACTCTTTAATAAAGTTTGTAGTTTTTCTCTAAATGATTCTGTAGTCTTTCTTAAATCATCATTAGCTACTAATAGTGCTTTAGATTGGCTTGAGATGTTTTCAACGATTTCCTTAGCCTTAACACTAGCATCGTTTAGAATTTCATCTGCTTGCTTTCTTGATTGTTCAGTTACATCGTTTGCTTCGTTTTGAGCATCGATTTTAACTTGATCAGCAGCGTTTTGTGCAATGATAATTGATTGGTTCAATGAATCTTTCATACCGTTAAAGTATTTTAATTCTTCTTCTGTTTCTTTCAAACGATTCTTCATTTCAATGTTTTCTGAAAGAGTTAGTTGGTAATCCTTAATAATACGATCTAAGAATTCATTGACCTCGTCAATATTGTAACCTCTCATTTTTACAGAAAATTCTTTGTTGTGAATATCTTGTGGGCTAAGTACCATCAGTATCTCTCCTCCAACCTATTTTTTTAGAACAGAAATTACTGCTCTATATTTACCTTTTTTGGTTTCTCCATCTTGTCTCTTCAACTTTAGTCTACCATATCTTCGAACAGAAACAACATCATGTGTTGTAATTTCATAATCAGGTCGCATGTTGACGGCCCAATTAAGATGTACTTTTTGGTGGCTAACTAATTCCTTAGCATCGTTTCTAGAGATATTAAATCCTTCAGAAATTAGGGTATCCATTCTAAATGACGAAACTGTAGTTGATTCATCTTTCCAGTCATTTTCAGGAACAATAACTTCTTTCAGTGGAGTCTCAATTAAAGAAATCTTTGTTTTTCCAATTGCATTGATTTGCATTTTAATAAAATCAGCAATTTCTTCAGTACAGAAGAATTGCCAATGAGTTCCATCGGTCAATATATCGCCAATCGTGGTTCTCTCTATTCCTGCACCTAACACAGTTCCTAATATCTTACTATGTCTTAGTTTGGAAAATTTAACTGGATATCTGATTTCAAACAGTTGTAGTTTAAAATCATCATCCGTTGGAGTGAAATAATCGGGATAAATTAAACATCTCTTCATCTCTGCATTATCATATCCACCAAAACTTTTAATTTGCAAATCGGGTTGGCGATTAACCAAAGTTGTTAAAATATAAACCTGTCTTGGGTTTAAAAACTTTGTAAGAACTGGTCGATACTGATTTATAGACTCATCTATTAAATCAGCGCAGGAATCAATAAATGGCACTTCTTCTTTTCTAAAATGCTGTTCAATATTCTTATCCATTTTTATCTCAATCTATCGTTCATTTCTTTTCTAATGTCTCCGTCAACTGAGTAATTGTGTGGGGTGAAAAGAAATACTAATTCAGAAATTCTTTCGATATTTCCATCAATTGTGAATATAACACCATTTAAGAAGTCAATGATTCTACGAGTAGCTTCATCACTAGCAGCATCAAAATTGATAATAACAGCGTTGTTATCGATTAATTTTTGAGCGATAGTCTTAACATCAGCATATATTTTTGGCTCAAAAACAGCTATCTTACTGCTTTCGTGTCCCCTATTTTTGCCAATAGATACGACTTTATCACTAGTTTCAACTTGTGGTTCATTATCATAGTATTCTTCATCTTGATCATAATCTGTACCGAAAAACTTACTAATACTAAATTTAGCTGACATTTCATTTCATTCCCTTCAAAGAAATTTACAAAAAATTATTTGCGACGGAATTTGAAGAATGGTGGTAAATCATCATCATTTGAGCTATCGTCTGCTTGGTTTTCACTAGCATTGTTAGCATCAAAAGGATCAAATTCTTTCTTTTGAACATTTTCAAATCTTGCATCAGTAGTTTCTGATGATTCTGATTGTTCATTGTTAGTTCTTACATTGTTACTTGTTTCGTCTTCTTTATGACGTCTTGGAGTAGCAACACGTCCAGCGTTATCAGCACTTCTAGTACCTCTATTAACTTGACCGTTAAGTAATTCTTCTGGACTTGTTTCAATTCCAGTAGCGATTACTGTTACCTTAATTGCATCTCCTAGTTCTTCGTCAATTGAAGTACCAAAAATGATATTTACGTCACTAGTTGCAGCTTGAGCAACGATATCTGAAGCATCTTGTGCTTCAAATAGTGACATATCTGGACCACCAGTAATGTTTAATAACACTTGTTTTGCACCATCAATTGATACTTCAAGTAGTGGTGATGAAATAGCTTTCTTAGTAGCTTCAGCAGTTCTGTTTTCACCAGTTGCAGTACCAACACCCATTAATGCAGAACCTGTGTTTTGCATAACAGTCTTAACATCAGCGAAATCCAAGTTAACGTAACCAGGACTAGTAATTAAGTCTGAGATACCTTGAACACCTTGTCTTAACACGTTATCAGCTTCTTGGAAAGCTTCCATCATTGGAGTCTTCTTATCTACCATTTCTAATAAACGGTTGTTAGCGATAACAATTAATGTATCAACGTTTTCTTTAAGTGCTGAAACACCTTCAGCAGCATACTTAGATCTTCTTGGTCCTTCAAAAGTAAACGGTCTAGTTACAACCCCAACAGTTAAAGCACCTGATTGCTTAGCAATCTTAGCTACGATAGGAGCAGCACCGTTACCAGTACCCCCACCCATTCCGGCAGTTACGAAAACCATGTCTGCACCTTCAAGTGCTTGAGCGATAGCTTCTTCACTTTCTTCAGCAGCTTTAGTACCAACTTCTGGATCAGAACCGGCACCTAAACCACGAGTTAGCTTAGGTCCTAATTGAATTTTAGTTTCAGCTTTTGAAGTGTTTAGTGCTTGTACATCTGTATTAGCTACGATGAATTCAACACCCTTAACGTCTTCAGCAATCATACGGTTAACGGCATTACTACCACCGCCACCTACACCGATAACTTTAATTTTTGCGCCTTGACTTTGTGTAGAATCTAATGAAAATTCCATTTTAACTTCCTCCGTGTATTCCTGTTTTTTATTCGAAAAAGTCCTTGTAGAAGCGGCTAAACATACCTTTAGTATTTTTAGCAACTTTAGAAACAGACTTTTTATCTTTACGAGGTTTTTCTGTGATTTCAGGTTCGTAATCAACATCTTCTGTAATCATATCATTACTATAATTATTTCCAATGAAATCATCATCATTTGGTTGTGCAGTCACAACGCTCTTACCTTCAAGTGAAGATCTAACTAATACTTGAATTTCACTCATGTTTGCTCGATAAGTAACTAGCGATAATGCTAATGAGAATGATGGGTGTCTCAATCCCATTTGATCTGGAATATATACTCTAACGTTAGTATCCAATCGATCTGCAGCTAAGTCTGATATTCCTGGTAATGCCGCAACACCACCGGTTAAGACTACCCCTCCAGGTAAACTTAATGCTGATATACTACTTAAGCTTTTATCCATTCTATTGAAGATTTGGTCTAATCTAGCTTGAATAATTTCAGCTAAGTATTTTTCAGAAATTCTAACTGGTTGGCTTTGACCAACCACTTCGATAGGAAATTCGTTATTTTCTGAAGCATCGATTTCATCTGCATATCCATAATCACGTTTGATTTTTTCAGCACTTTCAAGTGAAGTGTTTAAAACAACTGAGATATCTTTAGTGATGTATTCTCCACCTTCACTATCAACAGTTGTAAATTTCAATTGGTGATCATGGATAACTGATGCTGTGGTTTGGCCACCACCAAGATCGATTAAAACTGTTCCAAAATCTTGTTCGCCATCATCTAGAATTGTCATTCCTTGTGCTAATGACATATTAATTACGGCTGCGGGATTTAGACCAGCTCTTTGCACTGCTTTTTTAACATTATGAATGATTGTCTTAGGTCCAGTAATAATACGTCCCTTCATTTCAAGACGTACCCCTACCATTCCGCGAGGATCCTTGATGCCATCAAATCCATCTACGACAAATTCATCAGCTAAAGTATCCACAATTTCTCTTTCAGGTGGTAAATTCTTAATCATCGCAGATACAGTCACATTTCTTACATCTTCATCAGATATTTCTCTGGATTGATCTGAGATTGCAACCATCCCACTACATGGTTCAATTTTTAATTGATTTGCTGGAATCCCAACGATTACATCATTAATTTGAATACCAGCTTTTTCTTCTGCCTGGTTTACAGCTTTTCTTATTGATTCAGAAGCCTTGTCAATGTCAACGATGATGCCACGGCTAATTCCTTCTGAACGTTCGTTTCCTAAACCTAAAACGTTCATTTGGCCTTTAACTTTTTCAGCAACAATCACTTTAATTGACGTGGTTCCTATATCCAATCCAACATACATTTCTGAATTCATAATCTAGGGGAACCTCCAATTAAGAATAATTATTCTTAGATACTCTTATTTCTATTTAAGTTAGTTATATTTTAATTTTAACACAAGAATCTCTAACTCTAAAGCACCATTATTGGTTTCTTTTAGTGTTTGATTTTTTTGTTTCTTTATTCACTTTAAGAGTTGTTTTTGTTGTGCTTTTTTTAGTTTCATTTTTTTGGTCGGAAATTGGGTATGAATAAGCTCCTACTTCCAAATTGATAATACTTTTGGTTTTCAATTGAGTGGCAATCGATCTATAGAAGCCCATTTTTTTGTTGAAATCACTCATTAAAATAATGATTCTATTTCCATCACGCATGTAAACATGCAATTCGTCAGCATAGACCTTTGTTGGTGAAAACGAAATTACCCTAACGTTATCTCTAATATCTTTAGGCAATTTCAAATACTTTTGAATCATTTTACGTAACTTTGCACGGTCATTAAACTTTACAATGTAAGGCATTTTATCATCTTTAGGGTCCTTAACAGCTATGTTCGTAACATTGCCGTTTTCTAAAATCAGATATTGATTTTTCCCTTTTGTTTCATACCCAATTTCTCGATAAGGTGTCACTTTAATGGTTAAATTATTAAATCCACTAAAATGAAAGGCGATACTCTTAATTCGGTGATCTTTCTTAGCGACGTTTTCGTTAATTTTCTTTTTATGACCAAAGACTTTAAATATACTATCTCCAGAATTAATATTTAAATCATTTTTGATTTCATTAACTGGCACATAGCCATTTCCTGAAATCTTAATTTGATTAATTTTGCTTATTGGAGACACTAAATAAATTAAAATCCCCAGCACTATGATAATCGGTAAAATAATATATGCTGATGAGTTTAATTTATTTTTGATTTTTTGCTTATTTAATTCAACAAAATCATCTGATATTCTCGACTCTTTATTGGAGAGCTTCGAAGGCATTTTTAATTTCATTTCACCCACTCCAATTAGTGACAAATAGATTTAGCTAAATCTAGTAACCTTGTGGCAGCATCTCGACATCCCATGTTTCTGGCGTTTTCAGCCATCTTCAATCGTTTGTCTCGATCATTCATAATAAAATCTGCATTTTCGACTAATGTCTTTTCAGTTAAATCATCTTCTGTAATGATGACAGCAGCATCGTTTTTAACTAAACTTAACGCATTTTTAGTTTGATGATCAGCAGTAACGTAAGGACTTGGAATTAATACAGATGGGATTCCTAGCGCTGTTATTTCAGCTAAACTAGTTGCCCCTGCCCTTCCAACGATTGCGTCTACTTTTGGCAAGACATTTGGCATATCTGCAATGTAGTCTAAAACCGCAACGTTGTCATTAATAGTTTGTCCTTTTAATTGTTTCATTACGTCATCGTATCTCTTAGGACCAGTTACGAACACCACTTGGTAATCCTTTCGATTAAATAAGTGAATACTTTTTGCAGTTACACGATTGATTTTTAAAGCTCCTTGGCTCCCACCAAAAATTAATAATGTTGGGACATCATCTTTTAGACCATATTTAGTCCATGAAAAATCTGATTTTAAGTTGGCTACTTGTTGTGCTCTCGGATTTCCAGTGTAAACTGTCTTATCTTTAGGAAATTGACTAATTGCATCTTCAAATCCGACTGCAATCTTATCAACATGCTTACTTAAAAAGCGGTTGGTTAAACCAACGACGCTGTTTTGCTCGTGAATCATGGTTGGAATCTTCATTTGAGCAGCAGCATAAACAACTGCTCCTGATACATATCCACCAGTTCCGATAACAATATCTGGTTTAAATTGTTTTATTAATTTTTTTGCTTTGTGCAAACTCTTCATAAATAAAGCTACTGTCTTTACGTTATATAAAGATAGTGAGCGTTTAAAACCTTGAATTTCTAATTCTTCAAAATCAATGTTATGTTTTGGAACAATATCCTTTTCTAACCCTCTGGTAGAACCAACATATAAAACTTCAGAATCTGGATCTACACGTCTTAATTCTTCAATTAAAGCTAGAGCTGGATAAATATGTCCACCAGTTCCTCCGCCGGAAATCATCAGTCTCATTTTGTTACTTCCTTTCTACCAGTTTTTTGTTCAACAAATTTAATAAATTCGTCTCCTCTTTGTTCAAAGGTATCGTATTGATCCCAACTTGCATTCGCAGGTGATAGAAGAATTACATCCCCCTCATCACTCATTGACCAAGCTTCGTTAACTGCTTGTTCTAAGTTATCAACGACTTTAATATTCTTTACACCTGCATTGGTAGCAGTTTGAGATAGCAATTGCTTTGTTTCACCAAATAAAACAATTGCTTTTACATGATTCTTAAAGTCTGATTCTAATTTTTCAAACGTGTATCCACGGTCCAATCCACCAGCGATTAAGACCACATTGTCTTTAAAACTTCTTAAAGCAACTTGAGTCGCTTCAATATCAGTTGCTTTCGAATCGTTATAAAAATCTCGATCCATGTATGAAAGGACATATTGAACACGATGTCTGACCCCGCCAAAACTACCTAATGCCTTTTTAATTGCATCATTTGACTTATTCATTATTTTTGCAACCGCGATTGCTGCTAAAGCGTTTTGCACATTTTGTTGTCCTGGCACTTTAATATCCTTAACATCCATAACTTTTTCATCTTTGAAAAAGATTTGGTTATCTAACACATATGCACCTTGTTTAGATACAGCATCATAAGAAAATGGTACCACTTTAGCCTTACTTCTCTTGCTTAACTCAACCCATTCCGGATTATCAAAGTTAACAACAAAGTAATCATCTTCAGTTTGGTTTTCAGTAATACGCATTTTGGCGTTAACGTAGTTTTCTCTAGTCTTGTGGTAATCTAAGTGGTTTGAGAAAACATTATTTAAAACTGCGATATGGGGGTGCAATGCAGTAATTCCTTGCAACATGAAACTTGATAATTCTATAACAATATCATCTTCCTCATTTGCATTAGGAGTCACTGTACTAGCTGTAACTCCAATATTTCCGGATACATAAGAATGTCCATTTTTGCGATCAACATTCAAAATGCCGTTAATCATTGTAGAAACAGTTGTTTTTCCATTACTTCCAGTAACACCGATTATAGGAGCATCGCTTACTTCAGTTGCTATCTCAACTTCAACAGTAACCGGAATTCCTTGATTCATTGCCTCTTGAATCAATTCGTTATCATAAAAAACACCTGGGTTTTTAACTATTAAATCAAAATCTTGTTGATTTAATAATTCAGCGGATTGTTTTGCTTCAATGACATTTACATCAATATTTGATAAATCATTTTTAACATTTTCAGTTAGTGGATTAACATCATTAAGCCATACTTTGGCTCCTAACTGTTTTAAAAGTTTAGCAACGTTGATCCCACTTTTCCCAGCACCGACAACTAATATTTTTTTATTTTTATAATCATCAATATTTTTCATAATTTTTGCTCCCAAAATAAATATTACATAATAATAGCTAATACACCTGTAATTGCTAGTAGTGCACCTGAGATCCAGAATACAATATCAATTTTCCATTCAGACCAACCCAACATTTCAAAATGATGATGAATTGGTGACATCTTGAAAATTCTTTTTCCAGTCATTTTAAATGATGCAACTTGAATAATTACGCTTAATGTTTCCATTACAAACATGAATCCAATCCAAATCAATGATAATTCATGATGAACTAAAATTGACACAGCAGCTAGTGATCCACCTAAAGCAAGTGAGCCCATATCTCCCATGAAAATTTTAGCTGGTTTGTGGTTGTAAATCATAAATGCACACAGTGCTCCAACCACTGCGAAACAGAAAATAGCTACATCCATTTGACGTTGATGAATTGCAACGATGGAATAAGCTAAAAATGCAATAATTGATAGTCCACTCACTAATCCATCAAGACCATCGGTTAAATTAACAGCATTAGAGAATCCTGTTAAGTAAAAGATGATAAAAATAGCGTAAAACCAACCTAAATGAAAATCACCTAAGAATGGTAATTTTAGCGCCATTGGAAAATGATTAGCGTAAACAAGAGTGAAAATTAATCCACCAAAAACTTGGCCAGCTAATTTTTGCCAAGCTTTTAATCCTTCGTTTTGTCGTCTGAATAGCTTAATGCTATCATCCCACATTCCGAGTAAACCGTATAAAACAAGGATAAAAATCAATATCAATAGCGTTGGGTTGATAAAATGGGTAATCGCTCCACCAACCAAGCTAGCAATGATAATTGCAATTATAAATAGTAGACCACCCATTGTAGGTGTTCCTGACTTAACTTCATGCCACTTAGGTCCTTCTTCTCTAATCATTTGACCTTCATGTTTTTTTCTAAAATATCCAATTAAAGATGGCATAAACACAACTGTAATTATGAAACTAACTAAAATTGGCCACGCAATATTTATAATCATCCTTTTTTCCATCCCCTACTTAAATTTAATTGTTACCTTGGTGGCACCATTAATGGCTACACCAGATTTAATGCTTTGTTTATATGCATATCCATCGCCTTGTAAATCGGCTGATATCCCAGACATTCTGCAATAAGTAGCGACATCATATCTTGACCATCCTTTTAGATCAGCCATTGACTTGCTACCATTCGTTTGAACGATTACTAAACGATTACTAGAAACTTTTTCATTAGCATCAATTGATTGGTCCAGCACTTTATCCCCGTTACCTGTAAAGATGTATTTAAGACCTGCTGATGATAATTCTTTTCTAGCAGTAGTTGTTGATTTTCCAACCACATTAGGAACCTTAAGGTTGTTCTTGTTTTCGGCGTTCTTGTTTTCTTCCAGTGCTAATCTCATTACTGGATTGAAAATTTCAGCCATCAATTGTGACGCTGTCTTTGTTCCCTTTAGAGTTGGTTGTTTCATTGTAATGTATAAAATATATTTTGGATGGTCTGCTGGTGCGATTCCAGCAACAGAATATAGATAACTGTCGTCTCCAGATTCATACCCAGCTTTACCATCACTGACTTGGGCAGTCCCTGTCTTAGCAGCAATCTTGTATCCGGGAATCTTGTAAGCTCCCCCAATTCCGTATGACTTGTAAACAACGTCTTCCATGTGTTGTATTACTTGTTTAGAAGTACTTGCCGTGATTGGGTGGCCGACAACTTTTCTAGGATATGATTTGATGACCTTCTTAGTCTTAGGATCAACTATTTTAGATACTATTCTTGGTTGAATCATTGTACCATCATTTGCGATTGATGATAATGCCCTCATCATTTGCATTGCATTTACTAGAATTCCTTGTCCAAAAGCGGTATTGGCTTGTTCAATTGGATAAGTGAATTGAACACTACCCGTTTCTTCACCCGGGAATCCTAAATTGGATGATGTGAAGAATTTAAATCTATTCATGTATTCACGCCAAGTTTTGGCACCCATCATTTGTTCCAAATGTGCCATAGCGACGTTACTAGATAGCGCAAAACCTTTGTTATAAGTGATATCTCCCCAACCACTTGGGTTCCAATCTGGAACTACTCTACCATTAATTAGATATTTACCTGAATGATAAGTTGCATTCCCATTGTAATGGCCGCTATTAATTGAAGAAGCAACTGTGAATATCTTCATAGTTGAACCAGGTTCGTAAGCATCTTGAATTAAAGTGTTTCGCCAAATTTTATCTAACCCTTGCTTTGTAGTAGCATTAAAAGTTGGTCTTTGAGTTGCAGCTAGAATGTCACCTGTCTTGGCATTCATTAATACCGCATTCATACTCTTTGGATGAACTTCGTTATAAACATTGGTCATTTCTGTTTCCATTAATGATTGTAATCTGTAATCCAATGTTGTATAAACATCATCACCATTTTTAGCGGGTTTATCAACAGTTTTACCTGTTTCAATTTGTACCCCTGAGTTATCGGTTTGAGAGGTTTTATATCCATCTTTACCAGTAAGTAATTCGTTATATACTTTTTCGATTCCCATTTGTCCAGTTAAACTGACTTTGGATGTCTTAGGATCAGATTGTGCTGATGCATATCCAATCAAGTGAGAAGCAAAGACCCCATTAGGGTATAGTCGTGATGGTTGTTGTAAGAAATTCAAACCAGAAATGTGGTATGAATCTAATTTTTGTTTTTGAGTTAATGAAATATTGGTACCAGCATTTCCAAATTCAACTTGGAATGCATTTGTACTTGGGTTCAAATCTTTTAAAGCTTCCTTGTAAGTAATTGGAAGCACACTAGAAATAGCTTTGGCAGCTTTTTCCTTATTAGTAATATATAAAGGTTCGTTATTTAGACCAATTTGTTTCTTATTTAAAATTGCATACATAGTATACACATTAGTATCTTCTGCTAAAGGTTGACCATTTGCATCATAGATAGTTCCACGTTTAGCAGAAATAACATTACTTTTTGTGTATAAGCTTTGAGCCATTTGGGTTAAATTAACACCACGAACTGTCTTAAAAACAGATACATATGTAAATCTTAATGCCATACACAAAAAAACGCCTAGACATAGCAATAGTAGAAATTGCCCATAGTGAATACGGTTGTTTCGGCGTTTTTTTAAAATTTCCCGATTATTTAACTTACTCATTTGCTAACATTCCTTACGTTTTTATTAGACAAAGATAAACCGGCTTGTTTAGCAATTTTTTGCAATCTATTAGCACTTTGCAATTCACTTGCTTCTTGTTTCAAAATACTGTTGCTATCTTTGACCTTCGTTAGTGCACTGGTTGTAACTTGTAGATTAGCTGCTTGATTACTTAGCGCAATTTTTTGACTAACCAATGCGATCATTAAAAAGAATACAACTGAAAGGCCTAAAATTACAACAGTTTTTTCAAACTTTGATAGTCCTAATTTTACATTAATTTCATTTTCTTGATTTTGGTATGTTTGTTGTTCCCCAGCAGAATAATAACCGGGTACCGCATATGTGTTATTTGCTAGATTATTTTGTGCCATCAGCTTACTCTTCTCTCTTATTTATTAATTCTCTCGATAACTCTCAATTTTGCACTATGTGAACGATGATTTTCTCTCAGTTCATCATCACTAGGTAGGATTGGTTTTTTATTAACCAATTTATAGTCCGGTTTCATATCTTCCGGAATAATCGGTAATCCACTTGGTAAATCACCAATTGTTGTTTTTTCTTTAAACATCGTTTTAACTAAACGGTCTTCTAATGATTGGAATGTAATTACGCTAACTCTCCCATTAACGCCAATTAAATCAATGGCTTTTTCTAATGATTCTTCTAAAGCTCCCAGTTCATCATTAACCGCAATTCTCAATGCTTGGAATACTTTCTTTGCAGGATGACCTCCATGTCTTCTTGCTGCAGCAGGTATCCCCTCTTTAATTACATCAACAAGTTCTTCAGTAGTATCTATTGAATGAGATTCTCGGTTTCTTTCAATAGCTCTTGCGACTTGCTTAGAAAACTTTTCTTCACCATATCTCAAAAAGATTTTGACTAGCTTTTCATATGGCCATTCATTCACGACTTGCCAAGCATCTAATGGATTTCGTTGATCCATTCTCATATCCAATCTAGCATCATGTTGATAACTAAATCCTCTGCTAGCATCATCAAATTGTGGAGAAGAAACACCTAAGTCATATAAAATTCCATCAACTTCGTCGATGCCAATGTTAGCCATTTCTTCTTTAATATTTCGAAAGTTATTTCTGATAAATGAAACTTTTCCTTCGTCTATGTATTGCTTTAAATTATCTTGATTATAGTCAATCGCGACTTGATCTTGATCAAAGGAATAAAGATGCCCGGTGGTCAATTGTGAAAGAATTCTAGCACTATGGCCTCCCCCACCAAGGGTACAGTCAATATATACACCTTCAGGATTAATGTTTAATCCATCAACAGCTTCTTTAAGTAATACTGTTTCGTGTTTAAATTCTGTCATAATTACTCCCCTCTCCTTCTAAAAGTCAATTAAGTCTTCAGCAATATCGTCGAATTCTTCTCCAGCAGTCTTAGAGAATTCATCCCACTTATCCTTGCTCCAAATTTCAATACGAGTAGAAACTCCCACAATCACACACTTTTTATCAATTTCGGCATAGCTTAATAGTGTGTCGGGAATGTTAACTCTTCCCTGACTATCAATCTTACTTTCATCAGCAGCAGAAAATAGAAAACGTGAGAAAGATCTAGCCGACTTCTTACTTACTGGAAGTTGGTTTATTTTTTCTTCCACTTTTCTCCACTCATTCATTGGGTAACCAAATAAACAACCGTCTAGTCCCCTAGTAATGATGAAAGTTGTACCAATTTCTGATCTAATTTTGGAAGGAATGATCAAGCGTCCCTTTGAATCAATTGAATGTTCATATTCACCCATTAACACGCTCACTTCACTCCTTCCAATTTATATTATCTTGATTTTACCACTATCCACCACTATGTACCACATTATTATCAAATTTATTTCAAAAATTGCCATTTTATACCACTTTAACCAATAATTGCGGTAAAAAAAGACAATAAAAAAGAGCTATTGCATAACAATAGCTCTTGATATTAAAGGATTTTGGTTGCACAGACTATAATTGTGGAGGCCCATCCCACAAAAATTAAAATTACAGAGAATCTCCAGGCAATTTTGTAAAAAATCCCCACTTTGGCGTTATCACGATTAAAGACGTAATAAACTCCATATACTAACAAAATTATAAATAGAACTAACAGTATATATGGCAGAAAAGATATTCCATGTTTATTAACTGATAATTCATAAATATAAATACTCAAAATAATCGGATAAAAATCACTCGATCTAATCGGTATTGTAACTAATTTTCTTATCGATCCTTTTACAACGTTGAATGATAGTGAAAATAAGAATACGGTTACTATTTCAAATAGCACCGATGTAAGAAAACCAAATGCGGAAATGGTAATCACCTCAATATTAATTAGTTTGCATTATTTCTCAATGAACTGTAAACTCTAACTATAATATCCATTACAGAAAGTGGTGTTTACATGGCTAAGAAGAAGAAATCTAGATTTCAAATCATTACTATGATTTTTGTTTGGCTAATGATTATTTCAACCGTTGGTGGTTTAATCCTTGGCGCAACATACCAATTACTAGCTAATTAATAAAAAAGGAACCTCTCTTAAAGATGGGTTCCTTTTTTATTACTCATCCTCTGGTTGCTTATATACTTCTCTTGGTTTACTACCAACTTGTGGTCCGATATAACCTCTTTGATATAAGTCATCAATAATTCGTGCAGCTCTATTGTAACCAATTCTAAAATTACGTTGTAACAATGAAGTGCTTGCTTTTTGTTCACTTACTACAAAGTTTAAAGCATCATTGAACAATTCGTCTTGTTCTTCACTGTCTTCTTCAACTTGAATTTCTTCATCAGTGACAATCATACTATCATCATAATCAGCTGGTTGCTGTTCTTTGATGTAATCTACCACATTTTCAACATCTTGATCTGATATGAACGCCCCTTGTAATCTGGTTGGTTTATTCTTATCAATTGGTAGATATAGCATATCTCCTCGTCCCAACAGTTTTTCAGCACCGTTGGAATCTAAGATAGTTCTAGAATCAATTCCACTTGAAACAGCAAAAGCGATTCTGGATGGCACGTTTGACTTAATTAAACCAGTGATAACATCAACTGATGGACGTTGAGTTGCTAGAATCATATGAATTCCAGAAGCTCTTCCCATTTGAGCCAATCTAATGATTGCACTTTCAACATCGTTGGAAACTGTCATCATTAAATCAGCTAATTCGTCAACAACTACAACAATATATGGAAGTGGCTTTAAATCACCACGTTCTTCTTCGCTCAATCCATTTACATATTCATTAAAAGTACTAATCTTTCTTTGATTATGCTTTGCAAATAAATCATAACGATGTTCCATTTCAGCAACAACTTTATTTAAAGATCGAGCTGCTTTTTTAGGTTCTGAAACAACTGGAGATAATAAATGTGGAATCCCATTGTACACACCTAATTCAACCTTTTTAGGGTCAATTAGCATCATCTTAACTTCACTAGGTTTAGCATTCATTAAAATGCTCGTAATAATTCCATTGATTGCAACAGATTTACCACTACCAGTGGAACCAGCAATTAGTAAATGCGGTAGTTTAGTCAAGTCTGTTGAAATGACATCACCACTAACATTTCTACCAAGTGGCACAGAAAGTAATCCATGCTTATTCGATTGTGATTTCACAACATCTTTAAATGAAACCATTGCAACTTTTTTATTAGGTACTTCAATCCCAATCAAGGACTTACCTGGAATTGGCGCTTCGATTCGGATGTCCTTAGCAGCTAAAGCCAAAGCTAAATCATCTGCTAAATTAACAATCTTACTTACTTTTACCCCAACCGCTGGATGTAATTCATATTCAGTGACTGATGGCCCTAAGTTAACATTCTTAATTTCGGCATCAACCCCAAAACTATTTAATGTTTCTTTCAGTACCTTTGTATTACGTTCTATATTCTTGTATTCATCACTTTGATCATTAACATCCACGCTAGTTAAAAGACCAAGTGTTGGTAATTGATAATTGGAATCATCAATCTCTTTAATTTCGATTCCATCTTTATCAGTATCAATATGACTTTGGATTACTTCAGATAGCTTAGCTTTATCACGAGTTTCATCGTTATATTCAGCAGCTGTCTTATAATCCTTATGATTATCCTCAACTAAAGCTGGTTCATCATCATTAGGATGTTTATCCATCCAACCAGATAAATTAATTTTTGTTTCTGGTTTGTCATTAGAAACAGAATTTAAATCTTGTTTTTCACCAACACCTATATCATCGTGTCCTTCTTGTTTTCTTTTATCACGATTTTCTTTCATCGTCTTTAATTGTTGTTCAATTTTGATTCTAGCTTCATCCATGATTTTATTAATCGGTAAGTTGAACAATATAATTAATCCAATTCCCATCAATAAAATCGATAAGATTTCTGATCCAATTGTTGATACTAGGAAGTTAAAAACTAATAGTAAAATTGCACCAATCATCCCTCCACCTACAGCAGAATTAGATGACAAGTTAATAAAATCATGTCCCATTAATGTCATAGTTTGACTAATGTATGAATGCGTAGTTGATTGGCTAAATAATAACGCCGACAAAAACAAACTTAATCCTAAATAAAAGATAACTCCACCGGCAATCCAGCGCTTGTTATACTTCATTTCAGGACCTTTAACAATTAGTATTAAACCTACGACTATCGCAATTATTAATCCTAATGGACTACTATCACCAATAAAGAATCTAACAATATTGTTCAAAGTAACGCCTAGAAAACCTAGTTTAAAGAGACTAAAAATACTAGCTAACACCAACAAAAAACCGATTATATAATTATGATATTTACTATCAATGTCAAATAAACTAGTTGTTTGTGTAGTCTTTTTCTTTTTGCGACTAGTAGTTTTTTTCTTGGCCAAGTTACTCCCCCCTCAATTATTATTTTAATTTATCATATTCGTACTTATGTGTTCTTTCTAAATTAGGAAATGATTGTTGTCTTAATGCTTCATAGATAACGATTGCACAAGTATTAGAAAGATTCAACGCTCTGATATGTGTATCATCTTGTGGAATTCTAATCGCTTTTTCTTCATTATCTCTCATAAACATTTCTGGTAAACCAGTAGTTTCTTTTCCAAACATAAAGAAATAGTTGTAATTATCATCTGTATAATCACGATCTGTGTAATCGTGGTTGGCAAATTTAGATACTAAAAACAATTTATCTTTATCGGTTAAAGTATTCATGAAATCAGGTAAACTTTCGTGATAATTAATATCTACTTTGTCCCAATAATCTAAACCGGCTCTTTTTAGATGTTTATCATCTACAGAGAATCCTAATGGCTTGATTAAATCTAGTACTGTGTCAGTACCTGCACATGTTCTAGCAATGTTACCAGTATTAGCTGGCATCAATGGTTCAAATAAAACAATATGATTTGTCATTTTAATTTCCTCGCTTTTTAAAATTTATTATCTAAGATTGTGACATCAACAGTGATTTCAGTTAACGTCTGAATTTCTGCTTCGGATAATTGCTTAGCATTATGCCCCCAATGTAGTGGAGTCATAATCATTAAATCATTTCTAAGTTCTGCTGGTAATTCAAACGTATAGCGAACTGAATGTGATTTAGCATTTGGATAATGTTTCATAAATAATTCGACAACTTTTTGATTGTCATAGCTACTGTTAGGATTATCATCCCCATACAGTAACTTTCTTAATTCAAATAAGTAATGTGAATTAGGCACAATCTTAATCAAATGGCCGCCCTTTGAAGAGATTCGATTAA
Organism: Apilactobacillus pseudapinorum; assembly: GCF_040369555.1. NCBI lineage: Bacteria > Bacillati > Bacillota > Bacilli > Lactobacillales > Lactobacillaceae > Apilactobacillus > Apilactobacillus pseudapinorum. The sequence continues at coordinate 14,254 of NZ_BAABVU010000042.1, read as the reverse complement.
ATTCATTATATGCTGATGGTGAGAATAAATCTAAAATTAGATCGATACTTTGATTGTTAAAAGGTAAGTTAGCTAAGTCAGCAATGCAAAAGAATCTATTTTCAGTTAATTCACTAGTTGATAAATTTACTCCTGGCTTTGAAATATCAAACCCAATTGCACTATCAATGTTATTTCTATATTCCATTAATCTCTTCAATGGCATACCTTCACCACTACCAACATCAATGATGTTTTGTGGCTTCGCATCCATTAGTTCAGCTACTTTATGTAAGATGCCGTCAAAAAAGCCAGCTTGAATAATTCTTCGTCTGGATTCTAACATCAAACCGTCGTATTCCGTACTAACCTTATGGTTAATAAATTGGATCGTTCCCTTTTTTGATATATCAAGAGAATGATTATTTGGGCATACAATCGAATTATTAGTTTGTTCTATAAATGAATTATCACAAACCGGGCATTTAAATAAATTAATATTTTGTTGTAGAAAAGATTTTGCTATATCGATTTTTTTCATTCTTACCACCATTTCATACCATTCAGTATATAAGTATATCATACTAACTCATATCTTTTTGTGAACTAAAAAAGGTCCTAACACTAACTTATTAGAACCTTTTTATTATTTGTTGCATATCATTTGGAATCTGTGACTGACAAAGAATTTCTTTTTGTGAAAATGGATTATAAAACTGCATCTCATAACAATGTAGCGCTTGGCGATCCATTAACTTATTATCCGGATTATATAACCAATCACCAATCAATGGATGATTGATTGCCTTGAAGTGCACTCTAATTTGATGCGTTCTACCTGAATGTAATTTAATTTTAACCAATGTTAATTTTTCACTACTCTTATCAACCCAAAACTCTGTCCAAGAAGGTTTTCCACCATCCACAATATCTCGTTTTATAAACGATCCCTCTTGTCTGCCGATTGGTAAACAAATGTCGACATGTTGATGATTGATTTTTCCTTCAACAATTGCAACATATTTTTTAATAATTTCATGATGCTGCATTTGTAAATCTAATAACGAATGAGCAAAATGATGCTTGGCAAAGATAATAATGCCACTTGTATCCATATCTAGTCTATTGACTATATGAATCTTTTGGTTACTGTATCCCTGTCTTATGAAATAGCCTTTGACACGATTAGCAATTGTATCATTTTTGTACAAATGCGATGGCAAACATGCCACATGTGGTGGCTTATCAACTACCAGAAAATGTTCGTCCTCGTATATGATGCTTATTTCCTTGTCTGATATCTGAATCACATCATTAGCTGGTTCCGGTGGCAAAGTAATTTCGACACTATCTTGATCAGATAGCATGTAATTAACCTTTTGTGACTCACCGTTAACAACAATTTGTCCGCCATCAAACTTAATTTGTTTTAAAAGCGTTCTAGATATACCGTGTTGTCTCAAGAAATTTCTCAATCTAATTGGGCTTTCTTGATGATTAATCCAAGAAAAACTAGTCATCTTCATGGACTCCGATGAATGAATTACTTACTCGCTTCCAGAAATGTGTATGTCTGTATTGTGCGAAATAAATTCTATCATTACAAATTGAATATGAGATAGATTCAATTGGTCTGTCTGCAATCAACAATTGATCACAGGTTAGAATATTATGATCTTGGTTATCCGGCACAATTGTAATTATTTCATCAGGAGGAATAATAATAGGTGAACCTAAAGTTCTAAAAACTCGATTATTAATTGATGCCATTTCAGAAACTTGAAGCGCATTTAATTGTGGATTAATAATCGCTCCACCAACTGACTTGTTATAAGCAGTTGAACCTGTAGGTGTTGATACACAAAGACCATCACCACGGAATTTTTCAAAGAATTCACCTTTGATGTATATATCAGTCACCATCGTGCCATTGATTCGTTTTAAAGTCGATTCATTTAAAGCAACGAAACTATCGTCTGGACCACCATCACTGTATTTTACTTTGATGTATAGCAATGGATAGCTAACACTTTGACCGTTATCATTTTCCAGACTTTCGACTAAATCGTTAACTTCATAATCACGCCAATCTGTATAAAAACCTAGATGACCTGTATGAATCCCGACAAATCTAATCTTACTTACTGCATCGTTATAGTGATGAAAAGCAGAAAGCAATGTTCCATCTCCACCAACTGAAATAACGATTTGGGGATTTAATCCATCATATTCTAATTTATCAGAAGCTTCAATTTTCGTCTTTAATTGTGAGGCCACTTTATTAGAAGTGGAACCATCATTACTGTAGATTGCAACTTTCATACCTAATCATCCCTATTTCATTGGTTTTTATCATTCTTTTCCTGTGTTTCAATTAACTCTTTGCGAATTTCAGACATGCCCTCATCTAGCTTAAATGCTGTTTCAGCAGCTTGTTGTAATCTGCGCTTTAAATCTTCAGGGAACTCACCATCATATTTATAATTAAGTGAATGTTCAACAGTTGCCCAAAAGTTCATAGCTAAAGTTCTAACTTGAATTTCAGCTAGGATTTTTTTCTCGCCATCAACCATCTCGATTGGATATTCAAAAACGATATGATATGAGCGATAACCACTAGCTTTTTCGCGGTTAACGTAATCGCGTTCTTCAAGAATATTAAGGTCACTTCTTTTTCTTAAAATATCCACGACCTCATAGATATCATCAACAAATGGACACATAATTCTAAGTCCCGCAATATCTTCCATATCTTGGGATAATCGATCTTCAGAAACTAATCGACGATTCATTTTTTCTTTGATACTTTCAACTGGTTTAACCCGACCAGTTACAAATTCAATTGGACTTCTTTTGTCGAATTGAACGAATTCCTTACGAATTCCTCTTAATTTAACTTTTAATTCCGCAACAGCTTGTTCATATGGGAATAAAAAGTCACTCCAATTTTTTATCACTAGGCCAACCTCCTTGTTAAACCTAATTTACTTGATTATTTTACCACAATTTATCATTTCAATAAAAAGCTTTCCTTTTTTTACTAATTGTGAGCCAAAAGCTTGTATTTACCGCTTAATTTGTTATTCTAATTATTGGAATTAATAGTACGATACAAAAATCTTAATGGAGGGGTAAAATTGTTCGAGTTATTTCTGTTCATTGATCCGTTATGTAAGGCTTGCAGAAACTCAGAAAATACTGTTTTAAGAATTTCTGAAGACATTGATTCAAAGTTTAAATTGCAGTTTATTCCAATATATAACTTAAAAGTCGTTCAGACCGACTACTGTAATTCAAATAATCAATTGAAGAAAAGGTTATCTTCTGAACAACTGGCTGACTTATATAAAAATGTGGTCTTGGATTATAAAGCTGCTTTATTCCAAGGTATGAAAAAAGGACGGAAGTTTCTTACTGAAATGCAAGATCGACTACTTACAGACGCTATGTCATACAGTGATGAAATGGCAATCTCAATCGCAAAAGATTGTGGACTTGATGTTGATATGTTTGTAGAAGATAGACGTTCTAATCTAGCCAAAAATGCAATTAAAAAAGATCAAGAATTAGTTCAAAACATGAAAATTGAAAAACCTGCATCTGCAGTTATTTTTAATTGCGAAAACAGTAAAGATGGTATCTTAACTGAAAATATTGAATATTCAACGTTATTTAACGCTTGTTGTGATAAAAACTTAACAACTGAATATTTACAAGATGCACTTAGTGAAGACAACTTGAATGAAACTAAAATGAAACACTTTAGAATTATTAAATAAAAAAGATACTAGCCACCGTGGCTAGTATCTTTTTTATTTTAAACTAATTTTTCTAATTCATTTAATCTTTCTTCAAAGACCTTAAATGCGTTATCTAAATAGTCAGTGCTGGTCATATCAACTCCAGCTTTCTTCATAACATCTAATGGATATTCTGAGCTACCAGACTTCAAGTAGTTTAAGTACTTTTCAATCTTGTCTTGATCGTTAGCGCAAATACCTTCAGACAAATCAATCGCAGCAGCGAATCCTGTTGCGTATTGGTAAACATAGTAATTCATGTAGAAATGAGGAATTCTTGACCATTCATAAGCAATTTCTGGGTCAGATACAACGCCTTCACCATAGTATCGTTTATTTAATTCAAGATAGAAATCACTTAACATTTCAGCATTTAATGGATTTCCTTTTTGTTCTTGTTGATGAGCAAAGTCTTCAAATTCAGCAAATTGAGTTTGACGGAAAATTGTTCCCTTGAAACCATCTAAGAAATGGTTTAACACATATTTCTTAACTTCAACATCGTCTGTATGTTTTAACAAGTAATCAGTTAAAATATTTTCGTTGGTTGTTGATGCAATTTCAGCTAAGAAGATTGAATATCCACCGTATTGGAATGGTTGATTATGTGTAGTGTAGTAACTATGCATACTGTGACCTGATTCGTGGACCAAAGTAAATAAGTTATCTAAATTGTCTTGCCAATTTAATAAGATAAATGGGTTGGTATCATACACACCTGAAGAATATGCCCCACTACGTTTACCTTTGTTTTCAACAACATCAATCCAACGTTGGTTAAATTCATCTTTAATATGTGAGATGTAATCTGGTCCTAAAACGTTTAATGCCTTTAATGATTCAGCTTGTGCTTCTTCATAGTTGTATGAAATTGGTGATTTACCAAATAGTGGAGTGTATAAATCATACATATGCATTTCATCTAGACCAAGTAATTTCTTTCTTAACTTAACGTAACGATGTAGTAAAGGTAAATGTTTGTTTACTGAATCAATTAAGTTTTGATATACATTTTGATCGATATGATTACGGCTTAACGCTGCTTGTTTTGCGGAATCATATTTTCTCATTTCAGCACTAAAGTTATGTACTTTAACTTCACCAGAAAGAGTTGATGCTAATGTGTTTTTGAATTGATCATAAATAGAATATAACTTTTGGAATGCTTCTTTTCTAACACTTCTGTCAGTAGATTCTAAAAGTTTACTGTAAACACCATTTGATAATTCTACTGAATTACCATCTGGGTCCTTAACAATTGGAAACTTCATATCTGAGTTAGTGATAATTCCATATACATTTGATGGAACTTGGAAAATATTACTTAAACTAGATAAAATCTTTTCATGTTCTTCATCTAAGATATGATCTTTTTGACTAAATAATTCGTCAAAGAAGTGTTCAAATTGTTTTAGTTCATCATTTGAGTTAACCATATCAGCTACTTCTGATTGGTCTAATTTCAAAATCGCTGGTTCAAACCAAGATACAGCTTGTTCAGCTTTTGAAGCTAAGTCGCTACATCTTGAATTCATACTTTGATATTTGTTATCAGATGTATCAGCATCACTCTTTAATGATGAGTATACGTATAATGTTTCAACATGGCGATCTAATTGTTCCATTGCTTTTAAATCGTATAGTAAAACATCTGCATTGAAAGTTTCTGAGCGTAGTTTTTTGACTTCTTCAATTTCATTAAGACAATCTTTAAAAGCTTGTTCGAAAGCATCATCACTTGGGAAAATAGTTGTTAAATCCCATGTTAATTCTTCCGGCACATCTTGTCTTGCTGGTAATTGTTGTACTTCTGTCATAAGAACACCATCCTAATAAATGTCTAAATTCTATCTACAAAAGCGCCCTCGCATTGGCTAAGCTTTTGAATTTTTTGATAGTAATCATCGAACCAATTTAATGATTTTATTATTTGGATTCGATCCCCAATAATCCTAATATACCCTTTTTTACTTAAAATTGATAATATATTGGCGTATTCTTTTAAAATAAATTTTTCCGGACTCTTTATTAACGGATAATGAACCTGTAACTTATAAATATCATTTACTATTTCCAATAATTGCTTACATTCGATATTATCGACTAGGCCGTTTAAAATCAGTATTTTCCATACTAAATAATCTTTTCCGAATAACGGAAGACAGGTATTACTAAAATGGCATTCAATTGGTGCACCATTTATATCATGACCATTTAAATAACAATGATTTTGCCAATCGATTGTCCTTTTATTTTGATAAAACAGCTGATTTTGTATTCTTCTCAATTCATCAAATAAATAACGAATGTTTTTTCTGTCGGACATAATCATCCCTGGATTTTTCAAAAACTGCATTAATTCATGCAAACTACTAACTTCAATCATTTGATATTTCAGTTTTCCATAAACATATCTACAGTTGTATCTAATTTCTAATTTATTTTTGGCAGTTAACCAAAAAAACATTGTAAATCCTAGCTTTTCAAAATAATAATAAAACTTATTTGTACTAGGTTGGCCAAATCGTTTCCTATACTTCGATCCTAATATCCATAGCGACTTTATGTGTTGCTTTTTATAACCACCAATGCGCTGTTCTAATCTATTAATGCTAATTGGACTACACTGAAACTCAATCGCTAAACTTTTCCATAATAAATCAGGTCTTTGCTTAATCTTTGGTAGGTAATTTTCTACCAACGTTTCATTGTATTGAGTGAAAAAGTATAGTTGCTGTTTTCCCAACAAATGTTCTTCGGTTTCCCCTTCTTCCATTAATGTCAAGCAATCAGAATTTTTTCGATGGGAAAAATGCGGACTCATAATTGCCCCTTTTTTTAATACTACCTTTTCTTTACAAACTGGACAGCTAAAATCATCTGATTTTTTCGCATCATTAGCGCTTATTAACTTGTCGTTTAAATATGCCATTATCATCATTATCACCAAGCATATATACGCAAAAAAGGACTGAATTTAATCAGTCCTTTTTCTATTTAAAATACTTTTTAATTTCTAATAATGCTAAATGCGGAATAATAACTTTCTTTCGCGCAATCTTATCAAATTGTCTCCAGTGAAGTTTAGATCCGTATTCTAACGAAGCGCTAATAATATTAGTGAAGTTTTTAAATTCAACATCATTTTCATTTCTAGTTGTCGTAAATCTAACTACATAATCGTCATCGCACTTATATAATGTTGTATCCACATCATCATATTGGGTTACTTCATCAGATAATCTAATTACATTTTCAAAATCACTAACCTTTAATAACATTTCCCACTTATTAAGTTTAGGATTAAAACTTCCAATGTTATCAATTGGATTATCTTTTTCATTCTCGATGAATGGATTGTCAGATTTTAAATGTCCAGTTGAATCTAGCTCTTCTCTTTTACTTCTGGCTTCATTAATTGCAGCAATCATTTCCAATTTATAACGTGGGAATTTATCGCTTAACTCAACGGTATCAATCACACTACCCAATGTATCCTTTAGATAATCTAATAGTTCTTGAGTAGTGTCATCTAATTCGTGTTCTTCGTCATCGTCTTCGTAATCAAGAATACGACCGTACATGTTTTTAGCCTCAATCAATGCAAATAAAGTATTGGTATCAGCAAACTTTTTAAACTCATCCATTTCAGGTAAGTCTGCTTTATCATCATCACTTCTACTTTGTGGGCCTTCAAATATGTTAAATGGATCTTGTTGATTTTGGGTTTGATTTTCATCATCATCGTCAACAATATCGTCATCATCTTGATCACTATCGTCCAATGATTGAATATGGTTTTCAAAAACATTCTTATTCTTAATAAACATATCTAACCCTGACTTATTAGGAACGACTTGGAATGAAACAGCACCTGTGCTCTTAAATTCATCATCAACATCAATTTCATCTAGAATTGAGTATAAGAAAGATTCGATTCCATCTTCATCACCTAATAGTGATAATAAATCAATTCCTCTTTCATCTAATTCTTGATTAGTAATTGTAACCTTGATGGTTCCAGAATTAATTTTTTCCATTCTCATTAAAGACACCTCTTCTCGTAATCAACTGATTTTATAATACCCATATTTTAACCCAAAAAGACTAATCAATTCAATGATTTAACGTCTTTTAAATCAATTACTAATCCTACTGATGGTAATTTCACATTAATATCGTTTCCACACTCGTTTCGCGTTTCATTTAATAAATCATTTAAGTTACCATATTGTGGCAAATGACTGATTAAAACTGATTTCACATTCGCATTTCTTGCTAAGTCACCGGTTTCTTTAGAGGTCATATGCCATTTAGTACCTTCTTTATCCGCGTAAAAATTAGTATCAGTAATTAGTAAATCTGCCCCTGAACAAAATTCCGCTAATTCAGCAAAGTACTTAGTATCACCTGTGTATACAATGGTCTGATTGGTTTTAACGTCTTTAATCTTTATTGCATAAGTTACCACAGGATGTTGTGTTTTTTTGAAACTTATTTCCAATCCGCCCATCGATAAGTGCTTATCTTCTTCGTATGGTTTGCCCACTGTAACATCAAACCAGGATAATTTTTGATAATTATCCATATCTTCTTGATGCCCATAAATTGGTAACACCCTATCATCTGGTTTGTTAGGCGCTAATTGCCAGTAATGTTGTAGCACTCCGACATCAGCAATATGATCACTGTGATAATGTGAAAGCAATACTGCATCTAAGTAGTAAGGATTAATATATTTTTCTAGTTCTAATAAAACACCACTTCCGCAATCAAGAAGTAAATTAAAATCATCATTTTGAATCAAATAACCACTAGTACCAATTCCATTTGCGGGATATCCACCATAGTAACCTAAAACTGTTATTTTCATATTAAACCTCTTTTACTTGTTTTTAATTAACTTTAGTGTAAATATATAGTTGTAATTTGTAAATGCTTTTTACTCGGAGGGTATCTTTATGAATAATCAAATCAGTATGACTTTTGGTAACAAATTTATTGTCGATAAATTAAAGAAGGCTAACCCAGAGCTAGATCTCTCTTTATTCAATAGCGGTGATGGTCAATATCAAATTATTGATTTTCATGGTAATCACGACATTTTTAAAAACAACATTATTTTTGACGTTATCTTTGATCATGATTTTTTCTCAAATATTAATTTTGTGAATTATTCTTACTTTAACCTTTCCGATGATGACAAAAAAGTGTTTGACGCCATCATTGAAAAAATTAAAAACGATGATTCCATTCATTTTCTTCTTTTAAAAGAAACCAGAGATAAAAAAAGATTTGTCTTAGCATCCAGCTGGAATAATTATTTCGATTTTAAGAGCTGGCAAAAAGATAATCAATTATTAAATTTAGCAGAATTATCATTAAACTATAAAAAGGCATAAAAAAACGATGCATAAAATGCATCGCTTTTTTTATTATTTAATTCTCAATGTCATTGCGTTAATAGCAACAATCACAGTACTTAGTGACATAATAATTGCTCCTAACATTGGTCCAATGATAATTCCGATTGATGATAATAAACCGGCAGCTAGTGGAAGTGCAATAATATTGTATCCAGCTCCCCACCATAGGTTTTGAATCATCTTGGTTCTAGCTTGCTTAGCTAGTTTAATCAAATCAATCACATCGGCAGGATTACTGTTAACTAAGACAACATCAGCTGAATCGATTGCAACATCAGTACCTGAACCAATTGCGATTCCTAAATCAGCTTTAGTTAAACTTGGCGCATCGTTGACACCATCACCGATAAACATAACGCTATCTGTTTGTTGATACTTTGATACTAGTTCTTGTTTATCTTCAGGAACTAATTCAGCATTTACTTCAGTAATACCTAATAAACTAGCTACTTTTTCAGCAGCTTTTTGATTATCACCAGTTAGCATAACTGGTGTAATTTTTTGACTTTTTAAGTATTCAATCATATCTTTGGCACCTGGTTTGATTGAATCACCTTCAGCGATAAATCCAATTACATTATCATTATTAATAACATAACTTAATGAATTTCCTTTCGCCAAATATTGATCAGTTTGAGTAGTATCAAAAGCAATCTTATTTTTAGTTAAATATGCACTTGATACAACTGCATATAGATCACCGTTAATTTCTCCCTTAATTCCTGCTCCAGAGATTTCATCAATATTTGATGCAGATAATTTTTCCATCTTCAATTCAGCAAAAGCTTTAATGATTCCTTCAGCTAATGGATGTGATGAGTTTGCTTCTAGTGCAGCTGCAATTTGTAAGACCTCATTCTTTTCTACATTGCTGTCCAATGAGTCAAACTCATTTACCTTAAAATCACCTTGGGTTAAAGTACCTGTTTTATCCATCAAAGCGTATTTAACTTTCTTGATACCTTCAAGTGATGTCTTGTTTCTGATTAATAAACCATGTGTAGCTGAAATTGCAGTTAGTCTAGAAATAATTAATGGGATTGCTAAACCTAAAGCATGTGGACAAGCAATGATTAATACACTAACTGTAATTGGAATTGCGTAAGCAACATTATGAATAACGCTCCAAGCTACAAATGCGATTACAGCCACAACAAGTGCCGCGTAGAATAAGTATCCAGCAACTTTATTAGCTAAATCTTCAGCTTGTGATTTAGATGCTTGGGCATCACTAACCATCTTCATAACCTTTGAAAGATAACCACTTTCACCAGTTCCAGTAATCTTTACCTTGATAGTTCCACTACCGTTAATTGAACCACCAATAACTTGATCATCAACTTGTTTGTTAACATCTCTTGATTCACCAGTAATTAAAGATTCGTTGACTGAAGTAGTTCCATCAATAATAATTCCATCTGCGGGAATCTTTTCACCTGACTTAATTAAAATAGTTTGATTTTCTGATAATTCATTGACTGAAACATCAGTAACATTGCCGTCTTCCGAAACTAAATGGGCATTATCAGGTAGTAATGCTGCTAACTTATTAACTGCAGAACCAGCACTCATAACGGAATTCATTTCAATCCAGTGTCCTAATAGCATAATAACGATAAGAGTTGATAATTCCCAGAAGAAATCATTAACCATTGGCGTTACCTTTAAAATATCGTTAGCAATTACCGCGTAGACACTATATACATAAGCAACCGAAATCCCCATTGTGATAAGTGACATCATTCCTGGTTTTTTGCTCTTCATTTCACCAATGCATGATGTAAAGAATGGAAAACCACCATAGATGAATAGGATAGTTCCTAGAATTAACACTACGAAATCTGATCCAGGGAAAGTAACTTGGAATGGCATCTTCATTCCCATCATTGGTGACATTACAATAATTGGAATTGTTAAGATTAATGAAATCCAAAATTTAAGTTTTAGATTTCCCATATGATGCATGTGACCCATGTCATGTCCCATGTTCATTCCACAATGATTCATACCACCGTGGTTCATGTGACCCATATCGTGTCCCATATCCATACCGCAATGATCCATGCCACCATGATTCATATGCATACTATGGTCCATATGGTCATGATTCATGTGTTCGTGGTTCATATGTTCGTGGTTCATTTTACTGTGGTCCATGTGTTCATGGTGCATATCACAGTGTTCCATCTGGTCACCATCATGCATTGCTCCTCCATCGTGATGACAGCAGCTGTCCTTTTGTCCATGTTTATGGGCTGATTCATCCATATGCATGTCACAGTGTTCCATTTTTTGATTTCCATCATGATGACAGCATTCTTTATGATTCATTTCTTTATCGTTGTGGTGCATATCACAATTATGTCCTTCTTCATGATTATGAGTCATGCAGCAATCTTTTTTTTCTGACATTGTTTACTTCATCTCCATTAATTATTTTCGATACAACGACACTTAACCTTTTCAGGTGCCGCTTTTCTTTTATCCTTTAGTAATTGAATTAAACTATCAATATCACTTTGGCTTAATTCGATTTGATCAATAATGCTGTATATCGTTTCTCCATAATGCATACAACACATATTGTTAAACACTCTTTCAGCTAAGAAACTATATGCATCTTGTTCGTTAATAGCCGTGATATATATATTTTTCCTGCCATCTTTTTTTACATTCAAAAATCCCTTATCTGTCAAACGAGATAACAGCGTTTTGATTGTAGACGAACTCCACTCTTTCTTTCTAGACAAAATTTCAATCATTTGACTACTAGTAGTTTCACCAAGTGTCCAAACGACTCTCATTACTTCCCATTCTGAACTTGAAATTTCAGTCTTCTCCACTCACTTATCACTCCTTTATCTTAATTAGTATTATTAGTCTACATTTGTAGACATAAAAAGTCAAATAAAAAGAACTACATTTGTAGTTCTTTTTTTATAAGGAGAATGAGAGATTCGAACTCTCGCGTGGTTTGACCCACCTAGCGGTTTTCAAGACCGCCCCCTTCAGCCACTTGGGTAATTCTCCATAATAATGACCCGTACGGGATTCGAACCCATGTTACTGCCGTGAAAGGGCAGTGTCTTAAACCACTTGACCAACGGGTCATAATCTAAATTAATTATGACAATAAAAAAAGATTATCCAATAAGGATGATCTTTTTTACGGTTCGTACGAGACTCGAACTCGTGACCTCCTGCGTGACAGGCAGGCGTCCTAAACCGACTAGACCAACGAACCATGATTGCGGGAGCCGGATTTGAACCAACGACCTCCGGGTTATGAGCCCGACGAGCTACCAGACTGCTCTATCCCGCGATAATTATAATAATGTAATGTAAATGACCCGTACGGGATTCGAACCCATGTTACTGCCGTGAAAGGGCAGTGTCTTAAACCACTTGACCAACGGGTCAGTCAAAAAACGGAGAAGGAGAGATTCGAACTCTCGCGCCGGTAACCCGACCTACACCCTTAGCAGGGGCGCCTCTTCAGCCACTTGAGTACTTCTCCAATGGGCCTAGGGGGACTCGAACCTCCGACCTCACGCTTATCAGGCGTGCGCTCTAAACCAACTGAGCTATAGGCCCATATAAAAGCGGGTAACGAGAATCGAACTCGCGACAATAGCTTGGAAGGCTATGGTTTTACCACTAAACTATACCCGCATAATATAAAGTAAATATTTAATTAAATGGCGCGGGACAGAATCGAACTGCCGACACACGGAGCTTCAATCCGTTGCTCTACCAACTGAGCTACCGAGCCATATGAAACGGTTCGTACGAGACTCGAACTCGTGACCTCCTGCGTGACAGGCAGGCGTCCTAAACCAACTAGACCAACGAACCATATAATTGCGGGAGCCGGATTTGAACCAACGACCTCCGGGTTATGAGCCCGACGAGCTACCAGACTGCTCTATCCCGCGATAATAAAAAGGAGAATGAGAGATTCGAACTCTCGCGTGGTTTGACCCACCTAGCGGTTTTCAAGACCGCCCCCTTCAGCCACTTGGGTAATTCTCCATAGTGAATGTGAAACAAAGTCCACGATGGACCTTGTAGGACTCGAACCTACGACCGGACGGTTATGAGCCGTCTGCTCTAACCAACTGAGCTAAAGGTCCAAGACCAAATCGCGGCAGAGGGGATCGAACCCCCGACCTCCCGGGTATGAACCGGACGCTCTAGCCAGCTGAGCTACACCGCGATACGATGACTACTTCGAGTAATATACTCTATCGGGAAGACAGGATTCGAACCTGCGACCCCCTGGTCCCAAACCAGGTGCTCTACCAAGCTGAGCTACTTCCCGTTAAAATGCACCCAGTAGGAGTCGAACCTACAACCTTCTGATTCGTAGTCAGACACTCTATCCAGTTGCGCTATGGGTGCATATGGTGCCGAGGACCGGGATCGAACCGGTACGGTTATCACTAACCGCAGGATTTTAAGTCCTGTGCGTCTGCCAATTCCGCCACCCCGGCATATATATGAATTGGCAAAGCGGAAGACGGGATTCGAACCCGCGACCCCCAGCATGGCAAGCTGATGTTCTACCACTGAACTACTTCCGCAAAAATGCCGACTAGAGGATTCGAACCTCCGACCCCCTGTTTACAAGACAGGTGCTCTGCCAGCTGAGCTAAGTCGGCATAAATATTAAACTAATGAGCCGTGGCAGGTTCGAACTGCCGACCCTCTGATTAAAAGTCAGATGCTCTACCGGCTGAGCTAACGGCTCGGATATATGGAGGATACAGGGCTCGAACCTGTGACCTCCTGCTTGTAAGGCAGATGCTCTCCCAACTGAGCTAATCCTCCGATAAGCGCGGCGACTTCCTACCCTCGCAGAGGGCGATCCCTCAACTACTCTTGGCGTTTAGAAGCTTAACTTCTGTGTTCGGCATGGGAACAGGTGTATCCTTCTAGCTATCGCCACCACACTATTTATCTGAAAGAACTTCGTTCTCTCAAAACTAGATATTATTTATTTCTTCCGATTACTACCTTACTTGGTTAAGTCCTCGACCAATTAGTACT
>NZ_BAABVU010000041.1:0-437 GCF_040369555.1 Apilactobacillus pseudapinorum | reverse complement strand
CGAGCTGACGACAACCATGCACCACCTGTCATTCTGTCCCCGAAGGGAACGCCTAATCTCTTAGGTTGGCAGAAGATGTCAAGAGCTGGTAAGGTTCTTCGCGTAGCATCGAATTAAACCACATGCTCCACCACTTGTGCGGGCCCCCGTCAATTCCTTTGAGTTTCAACCTTGCGGTCGTACTCCCCAGGCGGAATACTTAATGCGTTAGCTGCGGCACTGGAGGGCGGAAACCCTCCAACACCTAGTATTCATCGTTTACGGCATGGACTACCAGGGTATCTAATCCTGTTCGCTACCCATGCTTTCGAGCCTCAGCGTCAGTAACAGACCAGAAAGCCGCCTTCGCCACTGGTGTTCTTCCATATATCTACGCATTTCACCGCTACACATGGAGTTCCACTTTCCTCTTCTGTACTCAAGTTTTGTAGTTTCCA
>NZ_BAABVU010000040.1:0-429 GCF_040369555.1 Apilactobacillus pseudapinorum | reverse complement strand
CCGCTACACATGGAGTTCCACTTTCCTCTTCTGTACTCAAGTTTTGTAGTTTCCACTGCACTTCCTCAGTTGAGCTGAGGGCTTTCACAGCAGACTTACAAAACCGCCTGCGCTCGCTTTACGCCCAATAAATCCGGACAACGCTTGCCACCTACGTATTACCGCGGCTGCTGGCACGTAGTTAGCCGTGGCTTTCTGGTTAAATACCGTCAAAGCATGAACAGTTACTCTCATGCTTGTTCTTCTTTAACAACAGAGTTTTACGAGCCGAAACCCTTCATCACTCACGCGGCGTTGCTCCATCAGACTTTCGTCCATTGTGGAAGATTCCCTACTGCTGCCTCCCGTAGGAGTCTGGGCCGTGTCTCAGTCCCAATGTGGCCGATTACCCTCTCAGGTCGGCTACGTATCATCGTCTTGGTGGGCTTT
>NZ_BAABVU010000039.1:0-27376 GCF_040369555.1 Apilactobacillus pseudapinorum | reverse complement strand
AGAAATTAAAAACGACTATTCCTATTTGGAATAGTCGCTTTTTTTATTCTTGACCACGGGCTAGTTGGTGTCCTTTAGTTTTGTAAATGATTAATCCAATTAGTAATCCTACGAAGGCCGGGATTACCCAATCCATGCCGATGGATGCAAAAGGTAGGATGCCTTGTTCGAAGTGAACTAGTGCTTTGATAAATGATAGGTTAGCTAAAACAGGTGGTAATGCAGCTAACATATCAAAGAAGGCAGGAATTAAAGTAAATATAATCGTAAATAGATATACGTTTTTATCTTTATGAATTAGTGGGGTACATAATCCAAGAATGATTAGTACCATCGCAAATGGGTATAAGAACATTAATACCGGAATTGACCAAGTGATGATTAAAGTTAATCCTTCGTTGGCAATGATAAATGATAGGAAACAGTTAATTGCTAACCATTGGTGATATGACAAACGAGGAAAGTGATCGTGAAAGTCTTGAGCAAAAGCGGCTACTAGACCTACGGCAGTAGTAACACAAGTTAGAGTCATTAAGGTAGCTAATAACGTATGACCAGTCATACCTAAGTAGTGACCCATGAATTGGTTAAAAGTAGTTCCACCATCATCGTTGCTAATCTTGAATAGGTTTAAAGTAGTGGCCCCAATCCAAATTAAGATGATGTAGATAATTCCAACTAATGCTTCAGCAATCAAACCGGCGCGAGCAGTAACCTTAGCGTTTGATTTCGGTGTGGTCTTACCTAGTTGTTTAACAGCAGCAACCACAGTAACCCCGAAGGCCAAACCAGCTAAGGCATCCATGGTGTTGTAACCTTGTAGGAAACCATTGAAGAATGATTGGTGTTTGTATGCTTCAGTAACCGGTTGTAGGGATGCATTCCCCATTGGATGCATAAATGCTAGTAAGAATGATAGGAATAGCAATGCTAAAAATAGTGGATTTAAAATTTTACCTAAGTTATCGATGATGCTAGATGTACGATATGAAAGGTAGAATGTTGCGATAAAGAATAGAGCGGTGAATATTAGCATTGCAATCTTTACGTATGGTGCGGGGATGAATGGTTCAATCCCAACCGTAAAGTTAACACTGGCAGTTCTAGGGGTTGCGAATAGTGGTCCTAAAGTTGAATGTACTAAAACTAAAAAGATAATGGCAAAAACAGGACCGAGTGGTCGGGCAATATCGTATACCCCTTTGGCACGGGAGATACTAATCGCAAGCACTGATAGTAGTGGTAATAATACTCCGGATGCTAGAAATCCCAGCGTTGCTGGAACCCAGTTAGCACCGGATAATTGACCTAAATGGATGGGAAAGATTAAGTTACCAGCACCGAAGAATAGTGCGAATAACATTGATCCGATAATTAAGTATTGTTTGATTGATAATGGTTTAGTATTGATGTCTTTAATTTCATTGTCCATGACGTTTCCTCCTTGAAAATACGGGTGTTAAATTGCTTGCATGTATTAACTACTCACGACACTTGTCATAACCATCATCTCCTTTTTTGTAAAAGCAATAAAAAAAGCACCCTTAGTTCTTATTGAACCAAGGGTGCTTTCGCACGGTACCACCTTAATTGCTAATCAAATATCGATTAGCCACTTCACGTACTAACATACGCTAACACTGTAATGGGTGTACCCAATATACGTTACTCTCCGGCAGGATTTCGGTATATAGCTCCAAAGATACTTTCACAAATAATCGGTTATCTCATTTCCAGATACTAGAGACTCTCTTGAACTCGCTTAAATGTTACTCTGCTTTTTCATCGCTTTTATTTAAACTGATTTATTTACTTAAAAAAATATAGCAGTAAAATTTTTGAAAGTCAAATATTATTTTAAAGAATCTAATTCATCAGTTGAAATGTAGTGTTTATCAACTAATTCGGGATGGCTTTGTTTGAAAGTGTATTCCTTAATCGGATTCTTAGTGGGCACAGAAGTGTAAATCTTAAAGTCATTAAATTGGTTGGCGTTACTAGTTACCATTACGTTATAGCTTTCGTCACCACTTACCTTAAGAACAGCTGGCCAATAAGTGTTGATTTTGTATAGTGATTCGATGTAAACGGCATCGGTTTTACCATAACGTTCCATCATAAGTGGGCCTTGTCCAGAAACAGGATCGGTGGGGTGATCACCTCTGAATAAGTCAGGTTGAACCACGATTTTAGCTTCTTGTCCGTAGTACCAATTACCATAGTAATTACTAGTAATGGGTTTGTAGACTGGGTTAGGGTTGATGTCTTGGGCGGTTTGTTTCTTAGTGTCTTTTTTTACAGTTTTTTGGCTGGATGAGCTACTCATAGATGATGAACTGCTGTTACTTGATGAAGTAGAAGTAGCAATGCTACTTGAGCTAGTTGCAGTCTTATCGGTTTTAGAGCTTGAATGATGATATGCACCAAATGCCATGATAGCTAGAATGATGACAATTATGGCTGAGATGACAGTAATAATTGCTTTTTTATCTTTCACGATAACACGTCCTTTCAATTGCTATGTTATCACTTTGAATAGATAAAAAAAGAGTTGAATCTTGGATTCGACTCTGATTTATGGGATAGGCTTTATTCTACAACGTTTGCCGCTAAATGTTTATTTTTTAAGTAGTGACACATTAGGCCTAATAGTAAACCAACGACTGCGAATACGACCCAATCCATACCGATGGATGCAAGTGGTAAGTAGTGTTGTTGGAAACCACCAACGGCTTTAGCAAATGCACTTTGTGATACGACTGGTGGGAATGATGCCAACATGTCCATTAAAGCAGGAACAGTGGTGAATAGCACTACCCAGAAGTAAACGACAGAATCGCGTTGGAATAGTGGTGAAAATACTGAAAGTAGGATTAAGACCATTGCAAATGGGTATAAGAACATTAGCATTGGTGTTGACCATTGGATGATAGTATCTAAACCAAAATTAGCAGTTAAGAATGATGCAACACACATTAGACCTAACCATTGAACGTAGCTTAATACTGGGAAGTGTTTGTGGAAATCTTGCGCGAATGCTGCCACTAATCCCATGGCAGTAGTTAAACAAGTTAATGTAAGTAGTGTTGCTAATAGTGCGTGACCGGTAGTTCCTAAGTAGTAGCCCATTAGTTGGTTAAATGCGACTCCACCGTCAGCAGATAATTTGAAATGACCTAAAGTAGTGGCACCTAACCAGATTAGAACCACATAGATTAAGCCGACTAATCCTTCAGCTAGAAAACCAGCTTTGGCAGTAACCTTGGCGTTACTAAATGGATTAGTTTTACCTAGTTGGTTAACAGCGGTAACGACGGTTACTCCAAATGCTAAACCGGCTAAGGCATCCATAGTGTTATAACCTTCTAAGAAACCGTTAAAGAATGATCCGTTTTGGTAAGCTGCAGTAACAGGTTGTGCAGCTGCTGAACTCATTGGGTGTAGGAAAGCTAAGAAGAAAACAACGAATAATAGCACTAAAAAGACGGGATTTAATAGTTTTCCAACACTGTCCATGATAGTTGATTCTTTGTATGAAAGAAGGAAGGCAGCTAAGAAGAATAAGAATGAAAATACTAGTAGTCCCACGTGGACATATTTATCTGGTAAGAATGGTTGTACACCCACTGCGAACGGAACAGTTGCTGTTCTAGGAGTTCCAAATAGTGGCCCAATTGTGGCATGGATTAAGACCATGAAGACTAGCGCAAAGGTAGGACCAAGTGGAACTCCGATGTCATAGACTCCTTTGGATTTAGTGACACTGATGGCTAGCACTGATAGTAGTGGTAAAACGACTCCGGTACATAGGAAACCCAGCATCGCTAAGACCCAATGTGATCCGGCTAATTGACCTAAGTGAATTGGGAAAATTAAGTTACCAGCTCCGAAGAAGAGGGCAAATAGCAGTGAACTGACGACTAAGTATTGTTTGGTTGATAGTGGTTTGGTATTTAAATCTTGCATAGTAAGACTCCTTTAATAATCTAATTGTGGTAGTTATGTTTGTTATCGGTAAAATGTCAATCGGACTATCCATTGCCATCATCTCCTTTATTGTTTTTTTGATTGCTGGAATAAAAAAAGACGCCCTTAATCTATTTTCATAGACTAAGGGCGTCTTTCGACACGGTACCACCTTACATTCGTAGCTAAAAAAAGCTACCTTCACGTACTAACATACGCTGACGCTGTAAGGGGCGCTCCCCATGCACTTTACTTTGTTCAGTACATCGCTCGAAAGGGATTTTCACAACCGAATCAATGCTTCCTTACACCAGACGAAGCTCGCTTAAATTGATGTGATTTGTTACTCAACTTTCTCATAGCAATCTTTTATTTGACATTATATTAAAACTTGATGAGAATAATGTCAACATTATTTTTAAAATAATAATTCTTATAATTTTCTTAACAAATCCCTTGATTCACAAGTGATATAATATTACTATACTATAAACCAATAAATAGCTGTCAATTTTTTAGTATGATAGAGGAGATATATATACATGAAGATTGATAATTATGTTCCAAAGAATCAAAGAAGAGAAGTTTCTGATCAAAGAATCAAGAACTTAAAACTTATGAGTAAAGTGGCTATCTTTACTTCATCACTTATGTACATTGCATACATTCCAGAAATTATTCAAAACTTTTCTGGAACACCAGTTAGCCCAATTCAACCATTCGTTGCTACAATTAACGCAACACTATGGACACTATATGGTTGGTTTAAGACCTATAAAGATTGGCCTTTAATTATTTCAAATGTCCCGGGAGTTATTTTTGGTTTAGTAACACTGGTAACAGTGTATGTACATTAATAAAGAGCCTAATGAGCAGATCGAAGTCGGTCTGCTTTTTTTATTTGCCAAAAAGAACATTTGTTCGTATAATAAATTTATCGAAAGGAGGAGCTGCAAATGGATTATTCAAAAGAACCTAGAGGAGTCTTTATGGTGATTGATAATAAGTCCTTTTATGCCAGTGTTGAGTGCGTTCAACTAGGATTGAATCCACTAACCGCTAGTTTAGTGGTCATGTCTGATCAAGATAACACTAATGGTGGCTTGATTTTAGCATCATCACCTACTGCTAAGAAAAGATTTCATATTACGAATGTGACTAGAAAGCGTGATTTACCTTGGGATGATTCATTGATTGTGGTTCCTCCTAGAATGAACTTGTATATCCAAAAGAACCTAGAAATTAATCAAATTTTTCATGAGTTCGCAGATGAAAAGCACTGCTTCCCATATTCAATTGATGAGACAATCCTAGACTTAACGCATTCATGGCAATTATTTGGTAATTCACCCGCTGAAGTTGCCCGTAAAATTCAAATGACAGTTAGAGAAAGACTCGGTCTTTATACCACTGTTGGAATTGGTGATAATCCAGTCCAAGCTAAGTTAGCATTGGATTTATTCGCTAAGCACAATCGTGATTTAGTAGGTCAATTGAGCTATCAAAACTTCACGGAATTAGTGTGGCCAATTCAACCACTAGATAAAATTTGGAGTATCGGTAAGCATACTAGAGAACATTTGGAAAACCTTGGTATTCATAATTTAGGTGAATTAGCACGAACTGATCCATATGAATTAAAAGCTCATTTAGGAGTGATGGGATATCAATTATTTGCGATTGCATGGGGAATTGATCGCGCACAATTAGACCAAAAGGTGCCAATTAAAGATAAAGGGTTATCTAATTCGCAAGTCCTACCTAGGGACTATAAAGATAAGCACGAATTAGAAGTCGTTATTACCGAAATCGCTGAACAAGTGGCATCTAGATTACGCCATCGCAAAAAGCAAACTAGTTGTGTTCATTTATATTTAGGCTTTTCATACGCAGAAAGTGAAGGTAGTGAACGTACAAGTATTTCGCATGAGCAAAAAATTGCGACAACTTCAGATAATCGGGAATTAATCGGAGCGGTAATGGACTTGTTCCATAAGCATTGGCATGGCGAACGAATTAGAAATGTCGGCGTTTCATATACCCGCTTAAGCGATAGTAGCGCTCAACAACTAGATATTTTTTCTAATCCAGAAGTTCAAATTAAAAAGTCGAAATTAGACCAAGTAACTGATGAAATTCGCTATAAATTTGGTGCGACCGCCATCTTTAAAGGCCATAGTTTAGAAAAAGGTGCCACAATGCTAAAACGTTCCGGATTAGTCGGTGGTCATAATGGAGGAAATGCATATGACTAATCAACAAACAGCTCGATTAATTTTAGACCGCGCGCAACCACTCTTTAAAAGAGAATATAACGTTCAATATCGTTTGAAGGTTGTCTTGGATCCATACGACCACCAATTTAATTTCTATATGATTCGATTTAAGCCGGGACATATTACTCGGGTAACACCGCTACACCATGTGAAGAGTACTAATATCTTAGATTTAGAAGAATTACTATCTTTAATCGAAGCAGAATTGAAATTAACGGTAGTCTTCGCTGGTTTTGAAGGAATTAAATGGGAAAGCAAGAATGGTTATATTCAACGCCCTAAAAGAAAGGATTGAGAACTAGATGAATCATAATGTTGATGACCAAACGGTGCAAAATTTCTTTGATTATTACTATCATGATAGAGGGATGCTGAAATGGCAGGGCTTTATGTTATCAGACCACGTAAGTGCACTTCGAAAAGAACAGCGTGAATCAATTGATGATAGTTATTTGTATATGAGTCAAAAGGCAATTTATAAGCAACTAGATTCAAAAGGAAAAAAGAAACAACCTGTTGAAATCACCTTAATTAATGTCGAAAACCAACAACAAATCATTAATGGGATTGTAGTTAATTTACAACCTGACCAAGTCACTCTTTTGGTTGATACAACTGAGATGATCATCTTGATGGCAGAAATATTAATTGTTAAATAGTAAATAGACAAAAGTCTAAAATACATCTGGTATAATGGATAGTAACAAATAACGAAAGGTGAATTATGGATGAGTAAAAAAGCCAAATTAACACTTGGAATATTCTTATTATCAATTGTCTATATGCTCTTTTTCATGCATCCAACGATGTGGCGTGATGAAAGTTTTACCATGGCATTAATTAGTCATAATTTTGGTGACATTATTAGACTAGATGCAATGGATGTTCATCCACCTTTTTATTACCTTGCGTTAAAATCGTTTTTAAATCTAACTACTTTTTGGACGGACTCATTATTTACTCAAGTGGTATTCGCCCGGGTATTTTCTTATATCGTGGCGATATTAACCTTTGTCGTCTTATCTAGAACCGTTAAGAACTTGGGCGTGCCACGATCACATGCTATCCAATGGATTGGTTTCTTTTTAGCACCAAGTATTATGCGTTATTCCACTCAAATCAGAATGTACGCATTAGCAGCATTATTATTGGCACTATTATTTAACCAATTACAACATTATGATCACTCGCATAAATCAGGCCATATTGTTCTAGCGGTGTTGTTTGCTTCACTAGCTTCATATACACATTACTTTGCAGCGGTGGCTGCGGGCTGGATGCTATTCTTGTACTTCATTAAGTTCCAGTTAAATCGTCATGATACGCATGCACTATTATCATCTATCATGGTCTTTTTAATTATGTTTATTCCGTGGGGCGTTGTTGCATATTCTCAAGTTCAACAAGTTAAAAGTACTTATTGGATTCCCGATGTAACTTGGGGCACTGTTTCTGGTAATTTCACTAACTTATTTTCTGATGTTTTTACCGAAAATGGTGGCAGTGTTTATGCGATCGTCTTTTTAGTGCTATGCATCTATCCAATCGTTTGGGCTTACTTTAATATGTCGAAACAATTCAAGATTGGCTTAACGATGGTAATCTCAATTTTTATTTTAACTACGCTTACTGGAATTATCGTTTCCATCTTAGTAAGGCCGATTTATATTGCTAGATATGGATACCCAGTTTATGCAATGTTGATTTTCTTTGTGATGACGATTGTGGCACAAATGATTAGTCGCTATAAAGCTAGATTATCCAACCAATATAGTAGTTATCTACTTTTAACTGCCTTCACCATTTTGATTGGAATTAATGTTGGTTTTTTGGCTACTAATCAATTCACTCGCTACGTACTACCGGTGGGAAATTTATCGCAAGCAGTACAGGGGTATCAAGAAAATCCTAATCAAGCGATTCATGTCAATCCCAAGCAAAGTGTTAATACAATTGTCGAAAAGATTGTTTACATTAAATCACTTGATAAAGAAGTGATTATTAAAAACTTTGATATTGGTCATTTAGTGGGGAATAATAACCAAGCGTTATTCCACGGAGTCTTCGATAACGTCAATGTTGATATGTATAAAAAACAATCAAAAGGTAGCTAACTTTAAGTTATCTACCTTTTTAGTAACAATAATGTAATATTTTTATATCGTGCCCGACATAATAACTATGAATGTGCTTTCATAAATTAAGAATGTCTTAAGACTAAAGGCAAAGTGCTATTTTTTATTGTATAATACCAACAATGTTATACATATAAAATAAAAACAGAAAAGAGTGAGTCTTGTGAACAACGACGAACAAATGAGTCGCGTAAGCAAACAAAACAAAAATAAAAAGCCAAAGAAGCGTATGAAAACTTGGAAAAAAGTTACGCTATGGATCGTTGGTATCTTGGTAGTATTAATTGGTGTCGGAGCATTTGCTGCTTATCATAAAGCTAGCCAAGTTGCTAATGATGTTTATAAAGCTTCTGGTGCTAAATCAGTAAGAAATGCTGATAAGATTCTTCAAGAACAAAAACCAGTGTCAATCTTATTTATGGGTACTGATACTGACTTTGATGGAAGAACTGACAAGGGTCGTACAGATAGTATGATGGTTATTACTTTGAATCCTAAGACAAAGACTACCACTATGGTAAGTGTTCCTCGTGATATGAAGGTTAACTTACCAGATTTTCCACAATATTCTCCATCCAAAATCAATGCAGCATACACTTATGGGGATGTTAAAGAAGCTATTAACGCTATGCAAGAACACTTCAATATTCCAATTGATTATTACGTAGTATTGAGTTTAGGTGGTTTAAAAAAAGCGATCGATCAAGTCGGTGGTGTTGATGTTGTTTCGCCATTAACTTTTGATTATGAAAATGAACATTATGTTAAGGGTCAACTAGAACATATGGATGGAACTAAAGCTATGTGGTTCTCCAATATGAGAGAACAAGATCCACAAGGTGATTATGGTCGTCAAGCTCGTCAAAGACTTGTGTTAACCGCTTTGATGAAGAAGGCCATTTCATACAAAACCGTTCTAAATACAGCTTTCTTAGATTCACTATCAAAGAACTTAAAAACTAATCTAACAATGAACGACATGCTACAATTAGCACTTCATTACCGTGGAACTAATCAAAACATCAAGAGTGATTATGCTCATGGGACTAACGACAATGAATACGGTGTATCATTCCAAGATGTATCTGGAAGTGAACAAACTAGAATCTCAAATGTAATCAATGATAGCTTGAAATAAAAAAGAGTGTGATGATAATCACACTCTTTTTAAATTACATTTATAAAAGGACTCACTGGTGCTATAATTATATCTATATATCTCTATAATAAAGAAGGATGGTTAGACGAGTGAATAATTCAGAGAATAGTTCAATTGAAGAGTTAAACAAAATTTTTAGTATCTTACTAAAACATACAAAAACAATTATTGTTACAACCATAATTACGGTAATCGTTTTCGGGATCGCTATTTTTACTGTTATAAAACCAAAGTATCAATCAACAGCGGAAATTATTGTTAATCAAAGATTAGATAAAGATGCCGATGTAACGCTACAACAACAAGTTCAAACAACAGATTTACAATTAGTTAATACATATAAAAGTATTTTGAATAGTCAAACAATTAGTAGCGCTGTTAAGGATAAGGTTGGAAAAGATGCTTATAGTCAAAGCACATTAGATGTAGAAACTGATGTTAGTTCTCAAGTTATTAGCATTAATGTTACATCTCACAATGCTTCTGATGCCGCTGAAGTAGCGAATACCACTGCTTCTGTATTTAAACAAAAAATTAAAAAGATAATGAACGTTAATAACGTTTCAATTATTTCTAAAGCAAGAGTGAATAATAAGGCTGTTTTTCCAAAAAAATCATTAAGTTTACTATTAGGATTAGTTGTTGGGATCATCTTGGGTTCATTTCTAGCTCTTATTAAAGAATATAATGATAAAACCATTACGACCGTTGACTATATTACTAATAATTTAGGATTGGTTGATTTAGGAACTATTAGTGATATTGATATGAAAAATATTAAAAAGAATTTAAAGAAGTAGGAGGGATAAAAAAATGGGATTATTCAAGAAAAACAAAAAGAAAAAATTAAACGATGATAGCTCAAAGTATGGAGTGAATTTAGTTGCTCAAATGTATCCAACTTCAGCTGTCTCTGAACAATTTAGAACGGTTATGACTAATATTGCTTTTACTAATATTGGTGGTGGAGTTAAAAGTATCATGATTACTTCAGCAGATCCTTCAGAAGGTAAATCAACTTTTAGCGCTAACCTAGCTATTACATACGCTAAGCAAGGTAGAAATGTTGTTTTAGTTGATGGTGATATGAGAAGACCTACTATTCATAAGACTTTCCACGTAAGTAATACTACCGGATTGTCAACTATTTTATCAGGTAACTCTACGGTTGAAGAATCAGTGAGATACACCAATATTGATAATTTGAATGTCATTACAAGTGGCCCAATCCCACCTAACGCATCAGCACTTCTAGGAAATCATAAAATTAAGGATATTTTAGCGAAATATAATCATGAAAATGATTTAGTAATTGTTGATGCCCCACCTGTGAACACAATGACTGACGCTTCAATCATTTCCACTTCAGTAGATGGTGTTGTTATGGTAATTCCACAAGGAATTGCAGAAAAGAAGCGAGAAAAATTAGCAATTGAACAATTGAATAAGGTTCAAGCAAATATTTTAGGAGCAGTTATGAATATGGATAAAGAAAATCTAGATAATAACTACTACTATTACTATTCTAAGTAGGTGATAAAGTGATTGATTTACATTGCCATATGTTACCTTTTGTTGATGATGGTCCTGATACAATCGATTTAGCTCTTCAAATGGCTGAAGATGCTAAAAAACAGGGGATTGATAAAATATTACTCACTCCTCATCATATGGATTCTGAATACTTAAATCATAAAAAAGATATTGAAAATAAGGTTAATGAATTTCAAAAAATTCTTTATGCTAACAACATAAATATTGAACTAAAGCCTGGTCAAGAGGTTCATATTAACGGAAATCTTCTTCAATCTTTAGATGAAGAAGATATTTTATTCACTAGTTCAAATCAAAAGTACCTAATGTTAGAACTACCTCACGGCGATGTTCCAGCATATACAAGTGACTTAATATTTGAATTAACTGTAAGAAATATTACTCCAGTAATCGTGCATCCAGAGAGAAATCATGGCTTTCAAAATGATCCCGATAAGTTATACGATTTAGTGGATCAAGGTTGTATTACCCAAATTACCGCATCTAGTTATGTTGGTGGATTTGGAAAGACAGTAGAAAAGTTCACTGAACAAATAATTGATGCTAATTTAGGGTTTGTTTTCTCATCAGATGCACATAATGTATCTGGAAGAAGATTTAGAATGGATGATGCATTTAACAAGCTTGCTAATTCAAAAGGGCAACAATATATGGATAAATTCGAAAGAAATGCTGAAATGATTTGGCGTGGAGATGTATTGCCAAGTGTAGAAATAAATAAAGTTAACAATTCAAACGGAATGTTATCAATTTTCAAAAAGTTTTTTTAATTAGGATGGATATTAATGAATAGAACGGAAACTAAATTTCATAATTATAATAACGGCTATCTTTTAATTAAGAGGCTTTTTGATGTTGTTATTAGCCTAATTGGATTAATAATATCTTCTCCGATTATCTTAGTTACTTCAGTAGCAATTTTAATCGATGACTTTGGCCCGGTGTTTTATTCTCAAACTAGAATTGGTAAGAATGGAAAAGAATTCAAGATTCTAAAGTTCAGATCCATGTACATCGACGCAGATAAAGAAAAAATTGGTCTAATTGAACAAAATGAAGTCGACGGAGCTATGTTTAAGATTCAAGATGATCCAAGAGTAACAAGGGTAGGAAACTATATAAGAAGACATAGCATTGATGAGATTCCACAACTTATTAATGTCCTTATAGGAGATATGACTCTTGTAGGACCAAGACCTCCTTTGCCCGAAGAAGTTAAACAATATACAGATTACGATCTAAACAGACTGGTAGTTAAACCTGGATGTACTGGTCTTTGGCAAGTCAGTGGAAGAAATGCTTTAGATTTTGATGAAATGGTTGAATTGGATTTAACCTATATAAAAGACGCTAGTATGTTATTAGATTTCAAAATATGTATCAAAACAGTTTGGATAATGATTTGTCCGAATAACGCGTATTAATGCTTGGTGGGATTACAGATGAAAAAAAAGAAAATATTCTATGTTGTTGAGTCTTTCGGTGGTGGAGTTTTTTCATACTTACAATTATTATCGAATAAATTATCTGGTAAATATGAAATTTATATTTTATATGGCATAAGAAGTCAAACACCAGATAACGTTCAAAAATTTTTTGATGAGAGTATTCATTTGATTCCAATAGAAAGCTTTTGTAGGGAAATTAATATAAAAAAAGATTTTAAATCATTTTCTTTTTTAAAGAAGTACATTAATGAAGTTAATCCTGATATAGTTCATTTACATTCATCAAAAGCAGGTGTTATTGGAAGAATTATAAAGATATTTCACTTCATAAAATACAAAAATATAAAGTTTTTTTACACTCCACACGGTTATTCTTTTCTTATGGAAAATTCTTCAACAATTCAAAAATACATTTTCTATATTATAGAAAATGTATTAGGTAGATTTAACACCACAACAATAGCTTGCGGTAAAGGAGAATACAATGAATCAAAGAGGCTAGGTTCAAATACCACGTACGTAAATAACTGTGTTGATTTATCCTACATTGACTCTTTTAAATGTGATGAAAAAACTGATGATGTTTTTTACACCGTCGGAAGGATAAGCGCACAAAAGAATCCAAAATTATTCAATAGTATAGCGTTGCAAAACCCCTCAAAAAAATTTATATGGATCGGCGATGGACCGATGAGGTCTGAATTAACTTCAAATAATATTGAAATTCTAGGATGGATCCCTAGAGATCAGGTAATGTCAAAAGTTAAGTGTTATCCTAATTTTGTACTAACTTCTAGTTGGGAAGGACTACCCATATCACTTCTAGAAGCAATGGCTATGAGAAAAAATTGTTTTGTTACTAATGTTATTGGAAATGCAGAAGTGATAAATGATGACAATGGTTATAAGTTTAATGATGTCGATGATTTTAACTATGTTATTAGACACTTCAGTGATAGATCAAAAGAAAAGGGAAATGCTGCTAGACATGATATAGAAAAGTATTATTCTGAAAAAGAATTTATAAAAAAATACACGAGTATTTATGAAGAAAAATTATTAGGAGATATAAAATGATTTCGGTAATAATGGCCACGCATAATAGAGAGGATAAAATAGAAAAATCTGTTTATTCGATTTTAAATCAAACATACAATGATTTTGAATTTATAATTTGTGATGATTGTTCTACCGATGATACTTTTAATATATTAATGGAATTATCCAATAAGGATAAAAGAGTAATCCTTTTGAGAAACGACACTAATTTGGGATTACAAAAATCATTAAATAGATGCTTGGATGTTTGTAGAGGAAAGTATATAGCTAGAATGGATGACGATGATATATCAATGTCAGATAGGCTTTCGGTTCAAAAAGAGTTTTTGGAAAATAACTTAGAATATAGTTTTGTTGGCTCTAATGTAAATGAAGTCTTTGATAATTATAGTTTAATTACTAATCTGCCATTGTATCCTAGTAAATACGATTTGATTAAGAGAAACCAATTTGTACATCCAAGTATAATGATTAAATCATCAGATATTAAATCAGTAGGTGGATATTCTGAAGATGTTAATCACCTAAGAGTTGAGGACTATGAGTTATGGCTAAGATTGTATAGTTATGGATACTTTGGAGCTAACATTAAAAAGCCTCTATTGGACTATAGCAAAGTGTTTACAAACACTAAATTATTAGATAGAAAGAATAAAATAAAATTAGTTCATTACTATATTAAAAAACTAGGAATTCCAAAATATTATGAATATTTAAATGTTTTAACAGCTATTAAGTTTTTGATTCCATATAAGCTAAAAAAAATTATTAGAATTAAAAGGAAATGAAAAAAATGAAGCAAGCTATTCTAGTCATTAATAGAGGTAGATTCGATGTTTTGCAAAAAACAATAGAAATGCTGGATGATTATGAAATTGATTTTTTTATCTATGGGAATAATAACGATTCACTAGTGAGCAATAAGTCTAGATTGTTTTTTGTTGGGAATAAAAAGATTAATCCACAAACATATTGTGAACTGTTAGAGGAAAAGACTCTTATAAAAAAAGCATTAGAAAATAATTATGACTATTTTCACTTAATATCTTCTGATGATTTACCATTAATGGATAAGTTTTATTTTAAAAAATACTTTAGTAATATGCCAATTAAGCTAGGATTTGTAGAAAAAAGTGACGTTCTAGATCTTACATCATTATCATTTTATTATCCCTTTAACAACTTTAATTATGAATCTAAATTTATTTCTTTTTTATTTGTGAAGTTATGTATGGCGGTTAATCATATACTAAAGATAAATCGAATAAATGATTCCAATGTAATAAAAGGATGTCCTTACTTCTCTCTCCCAAGAAAATATGTAGAGTCATTAAATGATGCAAATATTTCCAGTTATAAGTGGACTATTAATCCGAAGAATTTTTTTGCCCAAACTGTTTTACTTGAATTTAAGGAGGATTATCCAAGTTATACTATTTATTCTAGTAGATATAATTTAATGAAAGCATATACTGAAGCTTCAAGATTATCTAATTTTTTGAAATTAGAAAAGACTAACTGGTTCGATGAGTTAGATTATAAGTATAATGAACAAGATATTGAATTCCTAAAAAGTAAATTTAATACTGAATATGCGTTTGTTCATTCTATTGGAGATATTAATCTAAAAGAATTAGATTTTTCTGATGTTAAAGGAGATTGAAATGAAACATGCAGTAATGATTATGGGATACGGAAACGGAAAAGTAGCGCAAGAGACAATAAACGTTTTAGACGATCCTGATATTGATTTTATTATCCATTGGGATAAAAAATCAGAGCTTCCATTATTCAAAAGTAAATTTTCAAAAATTATTTTCATAAAAAATAGATCAAATGTTTTTTGGGGTACAGATACCCAGACAACGGTAGAAAAGAAATTGTTAGAAAAGGTTTATAATAGTCATAAATATGATTATGTTCATCTAATATCATCTAACGATATGCCCTTAATGACACCCGAATATTTTAAAAAATATTTTAGGCAAAGGGAATATTCCATTGGATTTTTGGATTACATCGACCCGCAAATTTATAATAGAGCGAAGTATTACTATCCAGTAAGATATTTAAATTTAAAAAGCGGGATAAGGTTTTTTTTAATTATTAAGAATATAGAGTACGTAAATAGGTTTCTTAGGATTAATAGATTGAAGCATAAGAGTCTTCAAAAGGGATGTAATTGGTTCTCAATGTCAATAAAATATGTTGAAGAAGTCCTTAATTTTAAAGATTTTAAAATGTTTATGAATACATTCACCGGAGATGAATTTTATATTCAAACTATTTTATCTAGACTTAAGCCTAAAAATTTTGAAAATGACTATGATTATTATTCAGATGATTTTAGAATGACTAAATCATCTGAAATGGCTTCTAGATATATTGATTGGCTTAATGGTCATGGTAAACCATATGTTTTTGGTTTGAAAGATGTGAAAAGCCTTAAAAGTATTGTAAATACAAAGTATGCATTCGGTAGAAAGGTTAATGATTATAAAGTTATACAGGAAACATTTTTTGATAATAATAAAGAGGGGGATGCATAATGACTGAAAGCAGTTTGTTAAAGCAGAAAATATATCTTTTTTCATATACAGTTCTCATGATTGCAGCTGTTTTATATGTATACAGTGCTTTTAATAGTGTTAATTTAGTGTCTAAACCTTTTTTTATTCAGATAGTATGGAACACTAGTGTTTTATTTTTTATTTTTTCTCAAATGTTTTTATTTTTTTTCTATAATAGTGGTCATAAGAGAATCTTATCACTGCTTTTAATATGTATATTACTTTTTTTTGCGATTGTATTTGGAAAGTCTCTTAATTTAATGATTATATGCTTGATATTACTTATATTAAATTCTAATTCTGTTAATTTCACAATATTTATTAAATTTGATTTCTTTATAAGACTAATTAGTCTTATAACTTTAGTATTGATGTTTGTATTTAATATAATTCCTAGTGTATATAATGTGTATGTTTTAAGGGGACAAGAATTGAGGAGCTCGTTTGGTTTTAATCATCCGAACACTTTTGGGGGATATTATTTATACTTATTAATATCTTTGCTTTTTTATATTTCAATAAATGTTGATAACAATAAAAAATACAAATCTTTTAATAAATATATATATTTATTTATATTTTTAAGCGGATTTTTCATTGAATTTATTTATGCTGATTCAAGAAGTGCTCAAGTGGCTTTTGTCCTCATTTTAATTTTGTTAATACCTTTAAGTATCAAGCATGATATTACCCCCCCTAAACCAATCTTTGGTTTTCTCTTCTTTGCGTTAATATATTGTATTTCATTATTATTTGTATTTTTATATAATCCAAATTCAGATTTTTTTTATAACTTAAACCTATTAACGTCCAATAGACTATATTTACAAAATCAAGCTTTCAATATTTATGGATTTGGAATTTTTAATACAAGTGATTTTACTCAAGGAAGACCAATTTGGGTTGATAATCAGTATGCTTTTAATTTGATTTCAATGGGTTTGATTGGATCTGCTATATACATATATATATATTTCAAATCTATATTTAATTCATATAGAATTAAATCTTACTTAATTTATATTGTACTGATTGCGATAATAGTTAAAGGATGTTTCGAATCTACTATAATCGACTATTATGCAATGATGCCTATTGTTGCTTCCTTTATGATAAATAACAATCAGTTGGAAAAAGAAAGAAATCTTGGAGGATAAAATGAAAGACAATTCATATTGGAAAAAGAATCTGTGGATTCTTTTATTTGGTACTTTTTTAACTGGAATTGCATTTAGTGAAGTAATTCCATTTCAGCCGCTATATATATCTGAACTAGGGACTTTTTCTAAAAGTGAATTAGCATTGTGGAGTGGAATTATATACGCTTCATCCTTTGTTGTTGTAATCTTTACTTCTGCAATGTGGGGTAGATTTGCTGACCGACATGGTCGAAAAAGAATGGTTCTACAAACATCATTTGGATCAGCAGTCACTTTATTCTTAATGGCTTTTTGTACTAATGTATGGGAACTTTTAATCCTAAAGTGTCTTCAAGGATTTTTCGATGGCGTTATTCCTAACTCAATTGCACTAGTAGCAACTAGTACTCCAAGAGAAAAAACAGGTTATGCTCTTAGTTGGTTATCCACTGGATATACAAGTGGATTTTTAGTTGGACCTATCTTTGGTGGATTCCTAGTTCATATATTGGATATTAGGGTTTCATTTATGGTTACTGGACTACTATTATTCTCTTTCTTCTTACTGACTTACTTCTTTGTGGAAGAACATTTCGCACCAGATCCAGCAAAACTTAAAGCAAAAAAAGAATCCTTTATCAAAATTGTTAAAGGATTCCCAAATACTAGATTTGTTGTATGGATTTTAATTATTTCCATTGCACTACAAATCATGAACAACTCTATTAATCCTTTAATTACATTGTACGTAAAAGAATTAATGGGTAATAGTGGTAATATTTCTGTGGTATCAGGACTGGTTGCTGCTATGCCAGGAATTGGGATGGTCTTAGTATCACCATGGTTCGGTCGTTTTGGAGATAAATATGGAACTGGTAAAGTTCTTACTATCGGATTCATAATGGCGATTTTATTTATTTTCCCACAAGGATTTGCTCCAACAGTACTATTCTTCGGGGTATTTAGATTTTTAACTGGTGTTTCAAATGCTGCTATCTTCCCATCTGTTCAAACTCTTCTTGCTAAGGGAACCCCGTCTGAATCGACAGGGATGGCCTTTAGCTTAAATCAAGGCGCGCAAGCTGTTGGTATTTGTATAGGATCATTAATGGGAAGTATCATTTCTTCCATTTGGGATTATAACGTTGTCTTTTATGTAAGTGCATTAGTAGTTCTCATTACATTTATTGTAGTTAAGTGGAAAGTTCCGGAACTAAGGAAAGTTAAATAAATTATTTTGTTGGAGGTGCTTATAGGATGGATAAAAAAATGGTTCGTAATATTATTAATTTAGTCATCAGCAATTTTATGTCATTAGCTATAAGTATTTTTTCATCCTTTATAACACCGATAATATTAGGTAAAAGTGGATATGGTTATTATAAAATTTTTACCCTATATACAACATATGTTCCGTTACTACACATTGGATTCATAGATGGAGTATTTATTAGAAATGCTGGTAAAAGGATATCCGATTTCTCTGTGAAAAAGTTTAGGGCGTACACTAAATTTATTTTTCTATTTGAAGGATTATTAAGCTTATTATTAGTGATAATTTCATTAATATTATTCGATAATATGTATAAAGAAATTTTTATTTCTGTGGCAATTTTTTCATTTCTTATGAACTTTGTAACATATTTTCAATTTATTTCTAAATGTGGTATGAAGTTCGATGAATTGGCTATGATATCAAGAATGCAATCCCTAATAGTAGTTTTTTTTCTAAGTCTATCGTTTATTATGTATAAATTTCTATCATATGACGTAAGTGTTACTTACTATCTTTTCTATATAAATTTTTCAATGTTTGTGGCGTTAATTTATTATCTATTTAAATATAGGTTTATAGTATTTGGCAAACGAAGAACTATATTTAGTGAGAAGAAAAATATAATATTGTTTTTTAAATTAGGATTTACTGTAATGATTTCATATCAGATTACTATGATTATGATTAATGCAGATAATCAGTTTATATCAATGTTTTTTAGTGTTAAAGAATATGGAAATTATGCTTTTTCTTATTCTTTAGCGTCGTTGTTAATAACACTATTTGCAGCAATATCGTCAGTGACTCTTCCTTATATGAAAAAAATGGGAAAGGAATCTGTTTTGCGTAATCACAGTGATAACATATCATATCTTTTAATTATTATCTTTGTAATTTTACTCTCATATTATCCAATATCGATTATTATAATAAATTATATTCCAGGTTATGAACATTCTTTAGCTTATTTAAGATATATTTTCCCAGGAGTGGGAATAACATGTATTGTTCAATCTTATTTATTTAATGATTTTATAATGTTTAAGAGAATAAAAAAATTTTGTTATATTTCCTTCTTAAATGTTTTATTAGATTTTGGAATATATTATATATTGTTTATGATTAGTAAAAATTCCTTTATTATTGCTTTTTCATCAGTATTATTATTAATGATTTGGTATCTTAGTTTAGAAATATACATGAAGAATCAAATGCCTACAAAATACTTAAAGAATTTTTGCTATCTTTTTATACTTTCCATATCTTTTATATTTATAAATAATGCATTTAGTTTATTTATTGGTTTAATTATCTATTTACTTGTATTAATAATATTTACTGTCTTATTTTATTTTAGATTAATTATAAATATTGGTGATATTGTAACGAAATAACAGTATCCGAATATACAACTGTCATGTCAGTTGATGAGACGTAAGTATTTTTATAGATTTCAATAAGCTAGATAGAGACTTTGAACGACTAAGCTGCTTTAATCCTTTTACTTTTTTGAACGTAGTGTTATTAATTTAATTAATTCCGGAAAGCTATGTTGGTCAATTTCATCTTGTTGTTAAGTTATTGTTATCAAAAATGTTGAATTATTTTAAAGGTATGATTCGAGATAGTTTGACTGAAATTAATAATAATTGAATCATCTGAAGAGCACTTAATTACTTTTGTTGTAATTAAGTGGAAAGTTCCAAAACTTTGATACTATAATTTTTAGTGAGGTTATAAAATGATTATTATAAAGGCGTATTATCATTTGATTGCGATATTGGTTAAATTCATTTACTCAATAATTTATTTAAAAAAAATCAGTATTGGACAAAAAACAACTTGGAGAAGTAGTTTTAAACTAATGATAGATAAGAATGGCTTCCTAAAAATTGGCGAATACTGTTTTTTTAATAATTATTGTTCTATTAATGTGAACAATAGGATTGAAATCGGTTCTAATACAATCTTTGGTGAAAATGTAAAAATTTATGATCATAATCATCGATTCAACCTTAAAAACAAGAATATCAGTGATCAAGGTTTTAGTAATGGGACAGTTAAAATTGGTAATAATTGCTGGATTGGAAGTAATACCACAATATTAAAAGGTTCAGAAATAGGTGACAATGTTGTTATTGGAGCAGGTATGGTGATAGATTCAAAGATTCCTTCCAATACAATAGTAAAACGTCAATCAAATTATGTAATTAATGATATTCAATACAAATAAAAAAATAAAAAAGCCTCCGCCCAAGCGGAAGCTTTTTTATTTTACAACGGTTACGTCAGTTGATAAGACGTAAGTGTTTTTATTGATTTGGTAGAAACTAGTTTGTTGATCTTGAACCAACTTAGTTGCCTTAATCTTTTCTCCCTTTTTGAACTTAGTACTCTTAATAGCATCAAGTCTTGGGAAGCTATATTGATCAATTTCAACCTTGTTAGGTTTTAGTTCATAATCACCAGCATGGTGTTTCTTTTTAGTAACTGCAACAGTTTGATTTACGGCTTTTAATGTATTATCAACATTGCTGTTATGTGTTGCAATACTAATTGCAGCAATGAACGCGATAAATAGTAATACGATTACAAATAATACTTTGGAAAATGTACTTCTCATAATTATAATCCCTTCATATAAATTACATCTGTTTTTAATCATATATTAAATGTGTCAGAAGGGCAATTATAAAGATATTTTTCCACTGAAATTTACCCATCATTAAAAAATAATGAATATTTTAATTGACTTCTAATATTTTTGATAGTATATTTACATTATTCAATCCAATACGAAGAAAGAAGGTTATCCATTTGAAGAACGTAATTTTAATTTCATGTTGTTGTCAAACTATCGTTAGCACAAATGTGGTAACCTTTTTAAACGTATGATTCGAGATAGTTTGACAGAAATTAATAATAATTGAATCATACGAATAAGAGACCACTGTTTGAGGCTAACTGTTTAGTTAATCTTAGACAGTGGTCTTTTTCTTTTGATTGAAAAAATTTTTTAGGAGTGAGGATATGAAGAAATTACTTGCAACATCAGCATTGACAGTATTAGTGGGGATTACCTTAGCGGCATGTGGTAATAATACTGCCAACAACGATGCGAAGACACAGACTTTAAACTTAGCAGCAACTTCCCAATTAGATACAGTGGATATTTCTAAAGCGGGAGGATATGGATCTACTGGGAACGCATTTAGTAGTTTTTACAAACTAGGTAAAAACGGTAAACCTGGTTTAGACCTAGCAGACAAAGCAACAACCAGTAAAGATGGTAAGACTTGGACTTTCCATTTACGTGATGCTAAATGGAGTAACGGTAAAACAATTACTGCCCAAGATTTTGTTTACTCATGGCGTCGTACTGTTGACCCAAGCACTAAGGCTCAATATTCATACTTATTTAACAGCGTTGTTAACGGGGAAGCAATCAACTTAGGTAAGATGAATCCAGATAAATTAGGTATTGAAGCAGTTAACAGTCGTACTGTTAGAATTCATTTAACTAAGCCAATTGCTTACTTCAAAACTTTAATGGCTTATCCACTATTTGGACCACAAGACGAAGCTACTGTTAAGAAATACGGTGACAAGTACGGAACTAACGCTAAGTACATGGTATATTCCGGTCCATTTAAGATTGAAGGCTGGAATGGTACCAACGACAAATGGTCATACTTAAAGAACAAAGATTACTGGGACGCAAAAAAGGTTAAGTTAAACCGTGTTAACTACACCGTTGTGGCAAACCCAACAACTAGCTTGAACCTATACAATCAAGGTAAGATTGACGTGACAGCACTATCTACTGAACAACTAAAGAACTACAAAGATAATAAGGATATGAAGGATTACTCATACGCAATGACTACATTCTTGCGTTACAACTTCAATGATCCAAATGCCACTAACCGTCGTATTATTAACAACCTAAACATTCGAAAGGCAATCTCATTAGCCATCGATAGAGACCAACTAAGTCAAAACCTATTAGGCTTTAAGACTAAAAAGATTACAGGTTTCGTGCCATTTGGTTTAGCCAATGATCCTAAGACTGGTAAAGATTTCGCTAGTCAACAAGGTCAAGACAATGCCTTACAATACAACAAGAAGTTAGCTAAGCAATACTTCGAAAAAGGATTAAAAGAATTAGGACTAAAGAAAATTAGTCTAACTCTATTGGCACAAAACGAAGATGCTAACACACCTGTGGCTACTCAGTTCTTGAAGTCACAATTAGAATCAATTCTTCCTGGCTTCGCACTAAATCTAAGTAACTTGCCAGGTAAGATTGTAAGTACTAATACGCAAAATGGTAACTTTGACATCGCATTGTCAACTTGGGGTGGGGATTTCAAAGATCCAATTACTTTCTTACAAATCCCACAAAAAAATACACCATATAACTTCGGTAAATATGATGGCACCAAGTACAACCAATTAATCAACAAGGCTGAGGATGTTGATGCAAACAATGCTGAAAAGCGTTGGCAAGACTTATTAGCTGCAAGCAATGAACTAAATAATGATCAAGGTATTTCACCACTTTACCAAGTACATGCATACTACCTACAAAGAAGCAGTATCAAAGATATTATTCATAACAGTGCAGGTCCACAATGGAACTACACTCGCACATATGTAAAATAGAGAAAAAGAGTTGCTGATTATGGCAACTCTTTTTTCTTAACAAAAACTTAAACAAATCTTAAGAAAAACTTAAAAAATATCCACTTTTTTGTTACAATGATGATATTAATATAAGAAAGTGGTTATTAGGAAGGTGATTCTTATGAGAGAACAAAATAAGTTACACTATAAAATGTATAAATCAGGAAAAAATTGGGTAATAGCTGGAATAATTACAGCTACTACTATAGTTTCTTTATATGAGGTTACAGGTACTCAATCATTTGATGTTAAGGCTGAAACTAGCTCATCAATTTCCAATAATACGAGTGTATTAACTAATAGAGTTCAATTATCAAGATCATCAGGAGCAGATAATTCGGCTACTATAACTTCAAGTGCAGTGAATTCAGCGACTTCATATTCTTCTGTGTCTTCTAGTCATTCATCTGCATCATCATTATCTAGCGCAGATTCTGTTGCTTCAAGCAATGTCAGTTTGGTTTCAACTGATTCAAGTGCTCAATCCATCAGTCAATCTAGTGCTCAATCCAGCAATCAATCTAGTGCCCAATCTAGTAGTGAAAGTAATAAGTCTTCATCATCTGATAGTTCATCAAATCAGTCTAGTGGATCTTCTAGTAACTCGAAGCCATCAATTTTATTTGATGCCACTATTGCAAGTAATGCATCTTCTGTATTGATGGATCATATCAAAGTTATTAATGGAAAAACATATTATTTGAATGATAATAACTCATATGCTAAGTCTGAAATTATCAAAGATAATAGTGATTATTATTATTTTGGTGCTGATGGGACATTAACTACAGATAAACCCAACTTAAGTAGCGGCACCATTTCATCAAATGATAAAATAGCAATTTATTCTGCTGATGGAAGTAACATTGATAATATTGATGGATTCATAAATGCAGATTCTTGGTATAGACCAAAAGAAGTACAAAATTCAGATGGTTCTTACAGAGAATCAACGCCATCAGATTATCGACCACTTATAAGTGTATGGTGGCCAAGCAGACAAGTCGAACAAAACTACTTAAATTACATGAGTTCCCAAGGACTACTTCAAGGTAGCTTTAGCGATAGTTCTACTAGCGATGAATTGGACCAAGCTGCTAGTGAAGTAAGAACCAATATCGATAAATCAATTGCATCTAATAGTAATAACATCACAACAATAAAAAATATTTTCTCTAATTTCGTTAACTCTCAACCTGAATGGAATATCACTGGAGAAAATTTCAATTCTAACGATGGGATTCAAGGTGGAAGTTTATTATATGGAAATAACCCAAATACTACAGACACAAACTCTGATTACCGTTTGATAAATAGAAATCCAACACAACAAAATGGTCAAGTTCAGTACAAGAAAACTGATTTTACGGGTTCAGAATTTCTTTTAGCTGATGACGTAGATAATTCAAATCCAGTTGTGCAAGCTGAAACACTTAACTGGCTATATTACATGATGAATTTTGGTAGTATAACTAAAAATGATAGTAATGCTAATTTTGATGGTGTTAGAGTTGATGCTGTTGATAATGTTGATGCTGACGTATTAAATATAATTAGTGGATACTTCAAAGATGCATATAAAACTGACAAAAGTGATGAAAATGCTAATAATCATTTAGCCATTTTAGAAGATTGGAGTCAAAACGATCCGCTTTATCAAAGAGACCATCAAAACAGCCAAATTTCCATTGATACCGATTACCATACTGCAATTTTTAATTCTCTATTATCTAATCCCAATGATAGAACTAAAATATCTAGTCTTATAGATAGTGGGATTGTTGATAGAAAAGATGATAATACTGAAAATCAAAATATCCCTAATTATTCTATTGTTAGAGCTCATGATGCAAGTGTACAGGATATAATTTTCAAAATCGTAAATGATAAGATGAGCAATAGTGGTGGATTAACCCTTGAAAATATAGATAAAGCGTTTGAATACTATAATCAAGATGAAAATTCTACAAACAAAGAATATACACCATATAATATTCCTTTAGCATATGCTATGACATTGACTAACAAAGACACCATTCCAAGAGTTTACTATGGTGATATGTACACAGATAATGGTCAATTTATGGCAAATCAGACTATATATTATGATGCAATTCAAGCTATGTTAAAAGCGAGATCAAAATATGTTGCTGGTGGTCAATCAATGAACACTGTTTCTGTTAATAATAACCAAGACCAAATACTAACTTCAGTTAGATATGGAAAAGGAGCTTTAAACAGTACCGATACAGGAGATCAATTGACTAGAACTTCAGGTATAGCTGTGGTTGCAAGTAATGATCCTAACTTACAATTGGCAACTAATGATAAGGTTGTAATTAATATGGGTGCCGCTCATAAAAAACAAGCATATCGACAATTAATAACTTCTACAGATGACGGAACCAAATCATTTGATAAAGATAGTGATACAAATCAAGTCATTTATACAGATAGCTTGGGTAATTTAACCCTTGATAGTAATGAAATTAAAGGATATTCCAATCCACAAGTATCTGGATATCTTTCAATGTGGGTTCCTGTTGGAGCAAGTGATAATCAGGATGTAAGAACCGCACCTTCTAGTGCAACCACAACAGATAACAATGTTTTCCATTCCAATGATGCATTGGAT
This sequence comes from Apilactobacillus pseudapinorum, assembly GCF_040369555.1. Taxonomy (NCBI): domain Bacteria; kingdom Bacillati; phylum Bacillota; class Bacilli; order Lactobacillales; family Lactobacillaceae; genus Apilactobacillus; species Apilactobacillus pseudapinorum. The sequence continues at coordinate 1,473 of NZ_BAABVU010000039.1, read as the reverse complement.
TCTAATGTTATTTTCGAAGCATTTTCTAATTTCCAATCATTTGCAAAAACAAATGATCAATATACAAACGCTGTTATTGCAAATAATGCTAAAAAGTTTAAGGACCTAGGCTTTAGCTACGTTGAAATGGCTCCCCAATACAGATCATCTACTGATAATAGTTTCTTAGATTCAGTTGTTCAAAATGGATATGCGTTTACCGACAGATATGATTTAGGATTTAATACACCAACTAAATATGGAACTGCTGATCAATTGACTGATGCAATTAAAGCTTTGCATTCTCAAGGTGTTAAAGTTTTAGCAGATTTTGTTCCTGATCAGCTCTATGCACTTCCAAATCAACAAGTGGTTAGTGTAACTAGAGTAGACTCTAATGGAGTTTTAAACAGAGATACTGACATGATAAATACACTTTATCAAGCATACTCGAAAGGTTCAGGAAAAGACTACCAATATAAGTACGGTGGAGCATTTTTATCTAAATTGGAAGAAATGTATCCTGATTTGTTTGAAATGAAGCAAATCTCAACTGGAAAACCAATAGATCCAAGTACCATCATTAAAGTGTGGGAAGCAAAGTATTTAAATGGTACAAATATACAAGGTAGAGGACCTAACTATATTCTTGGCAGCGATGATAATTCTAATTACTTTATGGTCCAAAATCCAAGCAACCCAAATATCGTTAGTAACGTGTTGCCAAATGAACTTCAAGGCAAGACATCTAATTATGGATTAATTGAAAAAGACGGAAAGTATAGATATGTTACTACGAGTGGAACTATTGCCACTAATACATTTTTAAAGGATGATTCAGGAAATTGGTATTATGTAGATTCTGAAGGTGATTTTGTGAATACACCAACTGTCATTGATGGTAGAAATTATTATTTCTTATCAAATGGAATTAGTTTGCGAAATGTAATCATCCGAAACCCCGATAATTCATTAAACTATTATGGAAATAATGGTGCGATGGCAAAAGGAAACGGATATATTTACCTTGATAATATTGGTAAAGAAATATATGTTCAAAAAGATGGTTCTCTATTAGTTGGGTTTGTAAAACAAGGTGATACTTTACATTATTATGATGATGACGGATACCAAGTTAAGGGTGAAATCATTAATGATAACGGTGTTGTAAGATACTTTAACTCAGATCAAGGAGATTTAGTTAAGGATGGTTATATCATTTATAATGATAACTTTTATTATGCAGGACCAGATGGACAATTAGTCACAGGATTACAAAATATAAATGGTAATGAACAATTCTTCGATGAAAATGGTGTTCAACAAAAAGGGATAATCGAAAATATTAATGGACATAATATGTATTTTGATGCTAAGTTAGGTAATTTAGTGAAATCAGATTATGTACTATACGATGGGAATTCGTATTATGCAGGATCTGATGGACAACTAGTTACAGGACTACAAACCATTGATGGACAAGAACAATATTTC
>NZ_BAABVU010000038.1:0-19405 GCF_040369555.1 Apilactobacillus pseudapinorum | reverse complement strand
GTTAAGCTTCTAAACGCCAAGAGTAGTTGAGGGATCGCCCTCTGCGAGGGTAGGAAGTCGCCGCGCTTTATTCCGAATTAGCTCAGTTGGTAGAGCACCTGACTGTTAATCAGGTTGTCGTCAGTTCGAGTCTGACATTCGGAGTATTATAAAAAGGTGCTAACTTCGGTTAGCGCTTTTCTTATATAGTTACATAAATTTGCCGGCTTAGCTCAGTTGGTAGAGCATCGGTATCGTAAACCGGCGGTCACAGGTTCAAGTCCTGCAGCCGGCATAAAAAAACTAGGATGTCTTACTCATCCTAGTTTTTTTATTGCGGTATGGATATAAAAGATTAAAAATTGATTAAAATTAAATCAAAGCGTATAATTACCGTTGCTGTAGTTATATTTTTGTCTGGAGGATTTAGACTTGGATAATATTGATAATAATCAATCTAAGGGATTGATTTCACTAACGTTAACTGAATCATTAGAACGTTTCAGTTATTACGGCATGCAAGCAATTTTACTATATTACATGTATTACTCAATCAGTCGCGGGGGATTGGGTTTTACACCAGCAACAGCAGCTTCTATCTTTGCCATTTATGGTTCACTTAGTTATTTAGCTGCTGCTTGTGGAGGATACATAAGTGATCGTATTTTAGGCGGAAAAAGAACTGTTTCACTTGGGGCAATAATGATTATTATTGGACAGTTAATATTATCAATTCCGCTTTCCAACATGATTTTGCTATTATTCGTTTCATTGATTCTCTTAACTGTTGGAATGGGATTGTTAAAACCGACAATTACTACGATGGTCGGAAATCTATACGATGAACAATACAACACGAGAGCGTATCGTTTTACTATTTTCTTATCAGGAATTAATATTGGGGCGTTTTTAGCACCGATTATCATTGGATTCTTAGGAATGAACGTTAATTTTCATTTAGGGTTCTTCACTGGAGCCGTTGCAATGTTAATTGGATTAGGTATTTTTGAGTATCACACTAAAGATTATAATCAAAATAATAGTATTTACACATCTAACCCGATTGAACCTTATGAAGTGCGTAAGTTATTCGATCGTATTTTATTCTGTGTTGTTTCAATTGCATTAGTATTATTATTAATGTACTCTTTTGATGCGTTGAACTTAACTAACATTATCACCTTGTTGAGTGTAATTACAGTAGTAATTCCATTCATTTATTTCTTCGTGATTATCACTAGTAATGATACTGATCCAGCTGAAAGAAGAGGCATGTTAATTTATGTAGTTCTATTTATTGGAGCTGCTTTTTTCTGGGGAATTGAGGAACAAGGACCAATTGTATTAGCTATTATGGCCAATGGAAGTACAAATAACGAATTTACCGTTTGGAAATATGGATTATTAACATTTTTTATTGTGATATTTGCGGTTATTGGCTACTTCTTGCACAAGAAAACCGATAGTAAATTACTAAAGGTATTTACATCAGCCATTGCGTTATTCTTTATCTTAATTACTGTTTTTCACAATGGTGATTTTAATGTGCATATTTCAAGAACATGGTATCAAGCTATTAATCCATTATTTATTTTAATATTTACACCTGTTTTTGCTAAATTATGGCATCACCATGAAAGTAGCGCAATTAAGACTTTTCCAATCGGGGTGTTACTAGCAAGTATTGGTTGTTTAGTATTATATGTACCTATTCGCTTTTTAAATGGTGGGAGTGTTAATCCATTATGGATTGTTTTAACTGTCGGCATTATTTGTTTAGGTGAAATGTTAATTTCACCAGTTGGTCTTTCAGTCACTTACAGACTAGCACCAAAGAACTTTGTTTCTCAAATGATGGGGGTCTGGTACTTATCAGATGCAGCAGGGCAAGCAATTAACTCACAAGTGGTTAAATACTTCTCTGTGGCGAATGTAGACTACTTTTTAGTATTAGGAATCATTGGAATCATACTATCTATTTTGATGTTTGTAATCCTTCATTCTATTCTTAGAAAGGTTCCCAAAAAATAATTATTATAAAAAGTAAAAAAAGTGTTGACTCATTCTGCGATTTTCGATATTATATTATATGTTGATTGGTTGAGAGATATTAATCAGCGTCGCAGTTTTAACACTTGCGATTAGACAAAAAAGTTATTGACATATAAATATGATTTTGATATTATATTTCTTGTTGATTACATTTTGTATCTTTTCGGAGGGGTAGCGAAGTCTGGCTAAACGCGGCGGACTGTAAATCCGCTCCTTCGGGTTCGGTGGTTCGAATCCACTCCCCTCCATTTTTATTGGGCTATAGCCAAGTGGTAAGGCAACGGGTTTTGATCCCGTGATGCGCTGGTTCGAACCCAGCTAGCCCAACTACTTAAAAAGACCGACTTTCTTAGTCGGTCTTTTTTTTATGTTATAATGTATTCAATATTTCGCTTCAGGAGGTTACTATGAAAATTGGGTTTATTGGAGTAGGAGCAATGGCCAAAGCAATGATTAGGGGATTTGTTAATTCCAATCAAGTTAAGGCAGAAGATATTTATGTTCATGCTCCTAATATTGAAAAGTATAAACAATTTGCGGACGAACTTGGGATAAATTGTAGTAACAATAATCAAGAAGTGGTAAGAAGCAGTGAATTGATTATTTTAGCGGTTAGACCAAATCAAGTTGTAGATGTTTTAAGAGAAGTAAGAGATAATCTAGCACATAAAACTTTGGCATCCATTGCTTGGCAAGTAACATTAGAACGTTTAGAAGAGTTAACTAGCTATGATTTACCAGTTATTCGTTTAATTCCTAACGTTAACGTTGAAGTGAACGAAGGAATGTTAATTTATAAGAGTAATGAAAATCTGATAGGAGAATCATTGAAATCAATCGTTGACGTTTTCGATTTAATTGGTAAGACAATCGAAGTTGAAGAAGACAAATTCGATGTATCTGGATCATTAATGGGTTGCACACCGGCATATGCTTACTTATTTGCAGACATCTTTAGCCGAAGTGCGGTTAACCATGGTTTAGACAAACAAGCAGCTACTGAAATGGTAGCTCAAGCTATCTTAGGTTCAATGAAGATGATTAATCAATCTGAGAAATCACCAAATGATTTAATCGATGATGTTTGTTCACCTGCTGGTGGAACCATCAAAGGATTATTGGCATTAAAGAAGAGTGGTTTTGAGAAAGCAGTTATTGATTGCTTTGATGCAACACAAGAAGAGTAATATTTTGAGGGGATTGTTAGATAATGGCTTTGCCAATTTATATTCAAATTCATAATTCAATCAAAAAGAATATCGAAGATGGAAAATGGAAACTAGGAAGTCGGATTCCTTCTGAACGTCAATTGTCAGCTGAATTTAATGTCAGCAGAATGACTTTAAGACAAGCAATTCAAACTTTGGTGGATGAAGGTATTTTAGATCAACGCGTTGGTTCTGGAACCTATGTTTCCAATCAAAAGGTACAAGAAAAAATGTCTGGAGTTACTGGCTTTTCAGATATTATGATTTCACAAGGCAAACATCCATCTAGTAAAACAGTGTCATACCACATGTTAGAACCATCATTAAGTGAAATCGAAAAATTAAACATTTCTGAAAACGATAAAGTTTTAAGAATGGAAAGAATCCGATACGGCGATAATATTCCAATTTGTTTTGAAATTGCGACCGTACCGGAAAAGTTTATTGACGGTTTGAGTAAAGATGATGTTTCCCATTCTTTCTATGCGTCATTAAAAGAAAAGAAGGGGTTAACGCCTAAGGTGTCTCGCCAAAATGTATCTGCCACTTTAGCATCAGAAAGAATTGCTGAATTCTTAGATGTTAAAAAGGGTGATGCAATCTTGCTTTTACGTCAGGTAACGGAATTACAAAATGGTGAACCTTTTGAATACGTTAGAACTCAATATGTTGGTGAAAGATTCGAATTTTATTTAGACAGTAAAAAAAGTACATTTGATTAATCAAATGTACTTTTTGTTTTATTTTTGTTTGTTTTGTTTTTTTACTAAACGAATAAATTTGGGTAACGCTAACATGCGCTTAAATCTAGTTGGTTCTTTAATTAAACGGTATAACCATTCAATTCGATGATTAATCCAAAATTGCGGTGCTCTTTGAACATGACCTGATAGAACATCAAAGCTTCCACCTAAGCCAATCCATAATCCATCGTTTTGATGACGATATTTTTCGATAAAATATTCTTGCTTAGGAAAACCTAAAGCTACAAATACCATATCAGGTTTATTTTGCGCGATTTCAGCTGCAATTTCGTCACTATCGGTAAAATACCCATCATGATATCCAGCAACGCTTAAATCGGGATATTTTTGCGGAATGATATTTTTTAAATCAGCAATAACTTCTGGTTTGGCCCCTAAGAAGTAGGCTGATTTATGATTTTGGTTTCCCCATGCTAATAAATCTAATAAGACATCATAGCCAGTAATTCGTTCGCTCATATCTGATCCTAAGATGTTAGCACCCATCACAATACCGACTCCATCTGGAACTAAGTAATCGGCTTTTTTGATGGTTTCAGCGTATTGATTATCGTTTAAAGCAGCGACTACGATTTCAGGGTTAGCGGTCACTACAAATGTATTTTGTCTTTGATTGATACGGTCTTTTAAGATGTCCATAAAATTATTAAATGAACTGTTTAAAAAATCGAATCCCAAAATATTTACTTTTTTATTTTCCATCTCTATACCTTCAAATAAATTATTATGATTATTTCTTTAATTAATGATAAAATAAAAGACAATAAAATGCGACATGTATTAGGAGGATTTCATTAAAAATGTCAAATCAATTTGATAATTTAACATTACATACTGATGCATATGAAATCAATATGATGCAAACATACTTTAAAGCAGGTTTGCAAAATCGCCACGCTGTATATGAGGTTTACTTTAGAAAAATGCCATTCGAAAATGGATTTGCTATTTTCGCTGGATTAGAAAAAGTAATCGATTATATTCAAAATATTAACTTCACTGATGAAGATATTGAATTTTTGAGAAGTCAAAATGAATATAGTGAAGAATTTTTAACATACTTAAGTAATTTTAAGTGTACCGGTTCAATCCGTTCATTTGTAGAAGGGGAATTAGTCTTTAATAACGAACCAATGCTACAAGTTGAAGGAAACGTTTGCGAATGTCAATTGGTAGAAACAGCAATATTAAATATTGTTAATTACCAAACTTTAATCGCCACCAAAGCTGCAAGAATTAGAATGGCTGCTGGAAACGATCCACTATTAGAATTTGGTAGTCGTAGAGCACAAGAAACTGAAGCTGCTTTATGGGGAACTAGAGCTGCCTATATTGGTGGTTTTAATGCGACATCTAACGTACTAGCTGGTAAGAACTTTAACATTCCAATCAGTGGTACCCATGCGCATTCACTAGTCGAACTATTTCAAGACGACTACAAGGCATTTAAGGCTTATGCCAACAGTCATCGTGAATGTGTCTTTTTAGTTGATACTTTTGATACATTGAAGAGTGGTGTACCGAATGCAATTAAAGTCGCTAAAGAATTAGGTGATAAGATTCATTTCGCCGGAGTGAGAATTGATTCTGGGGATATGGCTTATTTATCAAAACGAGTTCGTGAAATGCTTGATGATGCAGGTTTCCCAGACGCTAAGATTTTTGCTTCTAATGACTTAGACGAAAAAACCATTACTAGTTTAAAGATGCAAGATGCTAAGATTGATGTTTGGGGAATTGGAACTAAGTTAATTACTGCGTTTGATCAACCGGCATTAGGAGCCGTTTACAAGATGGTTTCAGTCGAAAATGATGATGGTGAAATGGTTGATACCATTAAGCTATCTAATAACGCAGAAAAGGTTTCTACACCAGGAAAAAAACAAGTATGGCGTGTTACCGAAAGAAAAGATGGCAAGTCAGAAGGAGATTACATCACATTAAATGATGAAAATCCTAACGATGAATCTGAACTATACATGTTCCATCCACAATATACTTATATCAATAAGACATTGACTGATTTTGTTGCCAAGCCACTATTAACTGATATTTTTGTTGATGGTAAACTAGTTTATAATCAACCAGGATTAGCTGATATTAAAGCACATTCTGAAGAAGTATTATCTTCACTATGGCCTGAATACAAACGTGAGTTAAATCCGCAAGAATACCCAGTTGATTTATCCACTAAGTGTTGGGACAACAAGATGAGTATTATTAAAGAAGTCCATGCTCAAATTAAACAAAAACAAGATAAGGGTGAATTATAATGCGCGATAAGCAAGCTGAAATTATTGATGCGTTAATGGTTAAACCATCAATTGATCCAAAAGAAGAAATTAGAAATAGTGTTGAATTTTTAAAGAGCTATCTAAAGAAATACCCATTTTTAAAAACATTTGTATTGGGTATCTCAGGTGGTCAAGATTCCACTTTAACTGGTAAATTAGCTCAAATCGCAATTAGCGAAATGCGTGAAGAAACCAAAGATGATTCATATCAATTCATCGCTGTTAGATTACCTTATGGTACTCAAGCAGATGAATCAGATGCAATGGATTCAATTGCATTTATCGGTGCTGATAAGACATTTAGAGTTGATATCAAACCAATGGCAGATGCAGCAATGAAAGCTGTTGAAGAAAATGGTTTAGATATTTCTGACTTTAACAAGGGAAACATTAAAGCCCGTCAAAGAATGATTGCTCAATACGCAATTGCTGGTCAAACTAGTGGTGCTGTATTAGGTACTGACCATGCTGCAGAAGCAGTAACTGGTTTCTACACTAAATTCGGGGATGGTGCTGCTGACATTACTCCACTATGGCGATTAGATAAACGCCAAGGAAAAGCAATGTTGAATGAACTAAATGCCCCTAAGCATTTATACGAAAAGACACCAACTGCTGACTTAGAAGATGATCGTCCTGCATTACCAGATGAAGTTGCCTTAGGTGTTACCTATGATGATATCGACAACTACCTAGAAGGTAAGGATGTAGATGATTCAGCTGCAGAAAAAATTGAAAACTGGTATATTAAAACTGAACACAAACGTCATCTACCAATCACCATTTACGATGACTTTTGGAAATAAGAAGGGAATTTTATAATTATGAAAAAGAACAAGATGGCAATTTACGCTCCATTACTATCTGATTTAATCACTAACACTAACAAAGTGGGAGAAGAAATGAGTCATGACTACGAACCACTAGAAGATGCGGTTGCAAAGAATGACTATGCTGGAATTGATTTACCTAAGACTAAACAAACATTCCAAGACGGAACTGATCAATATCAAGGATTTTTAGTTCAACTACAAAACGCTGATGTTCCTGCTAAAGAATTAGGTCGTCACTCAGTATTAACTGAAGCATATGCTGACTATGTAAAGGGATGCCAAGATATGGTTGATAGCATTAGTGCAGATAAAATTGATGTCGAATCTTTCAATGCTGCTGGTCAAGCACAACAAGATAGTATTGAAAGAGTATTTAAAACTGCTCAAAAAATCATGATGTCAATGTAATAATTAAAGATAGTTGGTAATTACTACCAGCTATTTTTTTGCTTAAAAAGACGTGAAGATGGGATGATATCAATGGAAGAATTAATTATCAAAAAGATTGTAAAGGAACTTTCTCACTATTCTGAAAAACAAGTGACTGCTGTTATATCAATGATGGAAGAAGGAAATACAGTTCCGTTTATCGCTAGATATAGAAAAGAACGTACTGGTAGTTTAGATGAAGTTCAAATTAGAGAAATTGCCGATGCCAACAGTAAAATTAGTAATCTAGAAAAACGTAAAGAAGAAGTTATTCGTTTAATTGAAGAACAAGGTCAATTAAATGATGACCTTAAAAAATCGATTCAAAATGCCGAAACAATGCAAAACGTTGAAGACTTATATCTTCCTTACAAGAAGAAAAAGAAGACCAAGGCCATGATTGCCAGAGAACAAGGGTTAGAACCACTGGCAAAGCTAGTATTGGCCAATGATGATTCTTTTGTACAAAAGGCTAGTGACTATGTTAATGCTGAACAAGAATTAAATTCAGTCGAAGATGTATTGGCCGGAGTGCACGAAATCTTAACCGAAGACATTGGTAACGATGCGCATTTAAGAGAATGGATTAGAGAAGATACTAAGAAACATGGTTTAATCACTAGTAAAGTGAAGAAGAATGGTGAAGAGTTGGACGAAAAGAATGTTTACGCTGACTACTATGATTTTTCACAACCAATTAATCAATTGAAAAAGCACAGAGTATTGGCGCTTAACCGTGGGGAAAAGGAAAAAATTCTAACCGTTAACATTGAAGTTAATACCAACGTGATTTATAAGTTTTTACAGGCAGAAACTAATCGCAAGCGAACTAACAAGAGCGCTGATGCAGTTAGAGCAGCTTATGAAGATGCATATGCTCGTTTTATGAAGCCAGCAATTGATCGTGAAATTAGAAACCAATTAACCGAAGAAGCCGACGAACATGCAATTAGTATCTTTGGTAAAAACTTGTATAACCTACTAATGCAAGCACCAATTAAAGGCAAAGTAGTAATTGGTTTTGATCCAGCATACAGAACTGGTTGTAAATTAGCAGCAATTGATGACAACGGGAAGTTTTTAGATAAGCTAGTGATTTATCCACATAAACCAGCGAGTGAAACTAAACGTGAACAAGCTAAAAAACAATTAGTTGATTTTATCAACAAGAATCATGCTGAAATGATTGCGATTGGAAATGGAACCGCTAGTCGTGAATCAGAACAATTTGTTGCTGACTTAATTAAAGAAAATAAGCTACCAGTTTATTACGTAATTGTTAATGAAGCAGGCGCTTCGGTATATTCAGCAAGTCAAAATGCACGTGACGAATTCCCAGATTTTCATGTTGAAGAAAGATCTGCTGTAAGTATCGGAAGACGTTTGCAAGACCCGTTAGCTGAATTAATTAAGATTGATCCTAAATCAGTTGGTGTTGGTCAATATCAACACGATTTACCTGCAAAACAATTAGATGCCCAATTAGACAGAGTTGTGGAAACAGCTGTGAATAAAGTTGGAGTCAACGTTAATACAGCCAGTCCAGAATTATTAACCCATATTTCAGGAATGACGAAAGCAACCGCTAAAAACGTTGTTAAGTATAGAAATAGCAATGGGGTATTCCAAACACGACAAGAATTAAGTAGTGTCCCTCGTTTAGGGAGCAAGACTTATGAACAAGCAATTGGGTTCTTACGTGTTATTGATGGAACAAATCCACTTGATAATACCGATATCCATCCGGAAAGTTATTCAGTTGCAATGAAGATATTGAAGGAATTAGGCTTATCCACAGATGCTTTAGGCAGTCCCAAAATTAATGCTGCCTTATCCACATTCGATGTTGATAAGTTTATAAATGAAACGCAAACCGGAAAACAAACAGTCTTGGATATCATTGATGGACTAAAACGTCCAGGAAGAGATTTCCGTGATAGCATGCCAATGCCAGTTTTAAAACAAGATGTTTTGAAGATTGAGGACTTAAAAGAAGGGATGCAATTACAAGGAACTGTTAGAAACGTAATTGATTTCGGTGCGTTTGTGGATATAGGTGTTAAACAAGATGGGTTAGTGCATATCTCTCAAATGAGTGATCGCTTTATTTCTGACCCTAGTGCAATTGTTTCAGTAGGAGATATTGTTGATGTTTGGGTATTATCAATTGATATTAAGAGAAATCGGATTCAACTAACAATGATTAATCCGGAGAAGTGATAAAATTTAAATGAATGATCAAGAATTACAAATTTTAGTGGAAAACATTTCACTAGAATCATTTGCGAAACCGTTTGTCCACAAGGCATATTTTAACCGTCGATTAAAGACAACTGGCGGCAGATACCATGTTCAAAGTCACAATATTGATATTAATCCTAAGATGTTGTCAGAACATTCTAAAGATGTTTTAATTGGAGTAATTAAGCATGAATTATGTCATTACCATCTGCATTTAGCAGGCTATTCTGGTAAACATAATACTTTGGCTTTTAAGCGCTTATTGAAAACAGTCGGGGGATCGCGTTATGCACCGGCACCTGTTGATAATCGTCCGTTGCTTTATGTTTGTTCACATTGTGGACAAACTTACCATCGTAAGCGTAAAATCGACGTTAAAAAATATGTCTGTGGAAAATGTCGTGGAAAACTAGAATTAAAAACTGGAGATGATTAGTTTGGATAAAAAAATAATTATCAGAGTACCAGCCACATCAACTGGAATTGGTGCAGGTATCAATTCAATTGGAATTGCGTTTGGTTTATATTACACTGTCATCGTTGAAGAGGAAATGGATCGTTGGCAAGTTAACCATGCATTAGGTGATGATGTCCCTCGTGATGAAAATAACATCATTGTACAAACCATTTTAAAGGTGGACCCAACAATTAAACCACACCAATTAACTGTGATGTCTGATGTCCCAATTGGCCGAGGGTTAGGTTCTAGTACAACTGCAATTGTTGCTGGAATTAAAATCGCCAATGCATTAGGTGATTTAGATATGTCCATTGATGACGAAATTAATGCGGGAAGTAAGATTGAAGGACATGCCGACGGTGTGGCTTCAGCGTTACTGGGCAATATTACCGTTTCATACTTTAATGGTGAAATGGCAACCACTGTTAAAACAGATATTCCAGAAGTTATTAACGCGTTGGTATATTTAGTTAAAGATGATGGTAGCCATGATAAAGCTGTGTACAAGGATGAAGTTAGTTCAGTTGATGCCGTTAAGGCAAGTAGTGCTACTAATGTATTAGTCGCATCCTTAATGAATAATGAATGGACTAAAGCAACTGAAATGATGGAAAACGACGCCATTTATACCGATAATATTTATGATGTGGTTCCGGAACTTGAAGTTATTAGAAAGCAAGCCCATCAACTAGGGATATATGGAACATTCTTAAATCAATCTCAACGTAGTGTGATTACTTTTGGAACATCATCACAACTAAATGAATTGAGAAATGCTTTAAGCAACAGTAATTTAGCAGGGGTAATGAGACTAATTAAGGTTGATCACACTGGTGCGACTGTTCGTGGAGAATAAATTTTAACAAATAGTATTGAAATTAAATCAAAAATCACATATAATAATATTTGTGATTTTTTACTGCGGCCATGGCGGAATTGGCAGACGCGCAAGATTAAGGATCTTGTCGGGAATACTCCCGGTGGAAGTTCGAGTCTTCTTGGCCGCATTATTAAAATCATCATTACACATAATGATATGGCGGTAGTGGTGAAGTGGTTAACACATCGGATTGTGGTTCCGACACGCGTGGGTTCGATTCCCACCTACCGCCCTTTTATTGGGCTATAGCCAAGTGGTAAGGCAACGGGTTTTGATCCCGTGATGCGCTGGTTCGAACCCAGCTAGCCCAATCTAAATAAAAGACATTCGTTTAGGCGAATGTCTTTTTGTTTGCCAAAAAGGGGAATGAAGGTAATAAAAAAGCACCCGAAGATTATCATCGGATGCTTTTATTATTAGTAATTAATTTGAGTTGAAGTACTTGAAGTGGTTGAACTGTAATCACTAGTTGTATCTTGTGTTTGGTTCAATGATGATAAAGTACTTAAACCAAGGCTTGAACGAATTGAGTTAGAAATAGTTAATAACTCTTGTTGTGTTGGAACTTCGTAATCAATTCCATCAATAACAGCTGTTTCACCTTGTAGAGTTTGTGACTTGATATGATGAGTAGCAACTCCATATCTTTCACGAAGTGCGACCATGTCGTCGAACTTCATATCAGTTTTTAGCTTACCTGAGACAGAACTTAAGATTTCCTTGTAACGAGGTAGTGAAGAAATGTTCATACCTTTAAGAACAAGTTTTTGTAGGACTTGTCTTTGTCTTACTTGACGACCGTAATCACCAGCAGGGTCTTGATGTCTCATTCTTGAGTAAGCAAGTGCTTCAGCACCGTTTAGAGTAACTGTCTTACCTTTAACCACGTTTGCTGCACCATATTGGAAAGTAAGTGGAGGAGTAACAGTAACACCACCAACGGCGTTAACCATCTTTTCTAGACCACCCATGTTAATGATTGCATAGAAATCAATTGGAACGTTCAATAGGTTTTGAACAGTTTGAACAGCGCTAGATGCTCCTCCAATAGTATATGCAGCATTAATCTTTTCGTATGGTTGTGAATCACCAGGAACAGTAACCTTAGTATCACGAGGAATACTTGTTAGGTAAATTGTCTTCTTCTTGGGATTTACAGTTGCCAAGATGATAGTATCAGTTCTCCCAGTATCATGACGTCCAAGAGCACCAGTATCAGTACCTAATAATAGGATAGATACTGGTTTGTTTTGAGCGATAACACTCGAAACATTTCTTGCCTTCGTTGATAAGCCTGGTTGATAGGCTTTATCAGCAGCATTTTTCATGTTCACATAGATACCGTGAGCAACGACCAGACCAGTAACTAGCAGAACTAAGAAAATAAGAAAGGTGATCCAAGCACCTTTATGACTTTTTTTCTTGAAATGAGGTTGACTTGCTCTAGATCTGGAAACTCGTTCGAAATTTTGATTGTTATTTTGCATAAATCAATCATAGCTCCTTTTTATGAATTTCCCCATTATAAAAGATATAATCAAGATTCGTAAATATAATTAACATTATAAACTTATTTTATAAAAATTAATAACGGTTACAAAAGATGTAATAAATTGTAATAATTTTGTCACATTTTTAATGGCAATGGGGAATATGATATAATTCTGATGTTGATATAACTAAATCAAGGAATTACAAATTTAATTTAAGTTAGTAGTGTATCAAGTTTTTGTTAATTTGTAAATTAAAAAAGGGAGCGCGTTTTAAGTTGAAAAAAACTTTTCTATATATATTAATTTCTACTTTTATGTTTAGCTCAATGGAAATTGCTTTAAAGAGTGTCCAAGGTGTCTTTAGTCCAATTCAGTTGAACTTAATTAGATTCTTTATTGGTGGATTGATTTTATTACCAATTGTTCTGAAGAACGGGAAGCAATCTTTAATGACGACAAAGTGGAAAAGTATTGGAGTGTTTTTATTAACAGGATTTTTATGCGTGGTAGTTAGTATGACTTTATATCAGTTGGCTATCATGTATGATGAAGCTTCTACTGTAGCAGTAGTCTTTAGCTGTAATCCTGTTTTTGCATTACTATTTGCCTTTTTTATTTTAAAAGAAAAAATCAGCAGATTAGGATTTATCTCATTAGTAATTTCCATTTTGGGATTAATAATTATCGTTAACCCCGAAAACTTAACCAATCCACTAGGTTTAACATTAGCGTTAGGCTCAGCACTAACTTTTGGGTTATATGGAATTGTTTCGAGATGGGGATCCAGTGTTACAGGGATGAATGGAATAGCAACAACGTGTTATACTTTCTTAGCAGGAGCCGTTGAATTATTGGTATTAGTATTAATCAGTAATATTAATTCAATGGCGTCATTAATGGATAAAGTAGAATGGCTAAAACCGTTTGCGAAAACACCAATTTTACATAACGTTTCTTTCCAATATTTTTGGATTCTATTATTTATATGTGTATTTGTGACTGGTGGAGGATTCGCATTTTACTTCTTGGCAATGGAAAGAGCAGGAGTATCAATTGCTTCAATTGTATTTTTCATTAAGCCAGGATTAGCACCAATCTTAGCAATGATTCTTATTGGTGATAAAATCGCAATAAATACCTGGATTGGAATTGTAGTCATTTTGATTGGTTCTGTGATCACATTTATCGGCAGCCAATTAGAACAAAGAAATGCTGAATTAGAAGAATGAAAAAAGAGATGATAAGATGGCTTATTTAGTAATTATGCGTCATGGTGAAAGTGTCGCTAACCAGCAAAATGTTTTTACTGGTTGGAGTGATGTCGAATTAACTGAAAAGGGAATTCAACAAGCACATATTGCAGCGCAAGCGTTAAAAAAATTAAATATTAACTTTCAACATGCCCATACATCTTATTTAAAACGTGCGATTGAAACTTTAAACATCGTGTTAGATGATATCAATCAAGATTACGTTAACGCAACGAAAACATGGCGTTTGAATGAACGTCACTATGGAGCATTACGTGGACGCATTAAAAGTGATGTTAAAGAACAATATGGGGTTGAACAATTTAATCTGTTTAGAAGAAGTTATGACACGGTACCACCATTATTGAAACAACACGATGTCGATCGTCGTTATCAAAGGCTTGGGGTACAAATTCCGTTAGGGGAAAGTTTAAAAATGGCTTCTGATCGTTTGATGCCTTATTGGGCAGACCAAATCGCACCGAAGTTATTGGACAACCAAAACCAATTAATTGTAGCGCACGGTTCAATTTTAAGAGCGTTAATCAAGTATTTGGATAACATTGATGATAGCGAGATTAATCAAGTCGAAGTGCCCAACGGCAAACCGATTATTTACCAGTTTGATGAAAAACTGAAGGTTATTAATAAAAAGACAATATAAAAAGAGTTGATACATTGTATCAACTCTTTTTTGTTGGTTTATTTTTCAAAGAAAGCAAGAGTTCCCATTGGATCCCATGGATCTAAAACAACAGGGTCTTTTTCTTGAGAAGCGTTATCTGCTTCTGATAAGTATTTCTTGTTAATAACTACTTGGTAGGTGAAACGTCTGAACCATGATTCACTCATAACAAAGTATCCTTTTGAACCAACCTTGTTACCCCATGAGTTTTCAACTTTCCACTTAGTTGGTTTACCATCAACGATATCAACACCAGTGATAACCATAGCGTGGTTCATAACACTTTGGTGGAAGTCTAATTGTTCAGCCTTGCTCATACCTAAATCAATGTCGAATAATTCGCCTTTAGAGTAAAGAGCATCATCCATAATTCCTTTTTTACGATCTGATTCTTTAGCAACGTCGCTTCCGAACCAAACGCTTTCACCATTCTTTAATTGAGTAATGGTTAGTTCTTCAAGTTTATCCATTTCTAAGTTTAAATGTTTAACTTGACGACCGTTAATGACATTACCCAGCATATCAACAGTGTATGTATTGTCATAAGGCTTGTCTTCAGTAGGTGAGTTAATGATTGAAACATAATCTTCTAAGTTTAAGTTAACGTATTTATCGAAGAACTTCTTAGGAGTTAAATCGTTATCAACATGGTATTCATGTTTTTCATCGCGATATTCAAAGTTAAATGTTGAAACAGGTTCGCCGAATGCGTATACCAAGACACGGTAAATTTCACTTAGCATATCGTCTTTTGCTGCTTGAACATCTTTGCCATCATTAGCAAGTTCACGAAGCTTAATTGCATCAATTCTTAACTTTTGATTTAAAACAGCATTTAGTTCTGAAGTATCATTACTATTTGCAGTTTCAACCATTGCTGATTGAGGAGCAACCCCGTATTTTTCGATTACGGCACATAACATGTCCCATTGACCACCATCTTGTTGAGGTGAATCTAATAACCAAGAAACACGACGACTAGTTAAAGGTTGGTCTGCAGTTCTAATAATGTTTTCTAAGAACCAGTTACATTTTTCAAACTTATCCCAAAATGTAGTGTAGATTTGTGATAATTCAAAATCACCAGATAGGTTAAAGTTCTTAGCTAAATTATGACGCATAGTATTTAAAGCAGCGAAAATCCAGCAACGACCACTGTGTTGTTGGTTTGATACTTCACCAGTATCAACTTCCACCGAAAAAATTGGCTTCATGTTAGCTTCAGATTCGAAATTTGCGGCAGTTGAGTTAATACCATTGTGGCTAATAGCTCTTTGCATTACCTTAGCTTCTTGACGATTTTTTAAATCGCTTTGATATTTTTGGATATTTTCATTACTAATACTTTCTGACATCATCAGACCTCCTATACTTTTCTCATATTATAGCACTGGTTTCTCATTAATTAAACGTAAAATAAAAAGAATCATAATGATAAAGTAAGTTAATCATTATGATTCTAAGGTTTAGTTTGATTAGAAAAAAATTAGATTTTTAATTTCTTTTAGCTTCAAAAGTTTCGCAGTGATCTTCATGACCAACGATAACCATATCAACAACATCTAGGAATAAACCATGTTCAACGATTCCAGTCATGTTATTTAGAATGGTTTCTAGTTCATGAGGACGTTCGATGTAGCCAAGGTTTAAATCGATAATGTAATTATCGGCATGGGTTAAAACGTGTCCACCTTTGGCGTTAGTTCTAAAAGTAGGGTGATAACCCATTTTATCTAGACGATTGAATAGGTGAGTGCTTCCATAAGGGGTAACTTCTAGAGGAAGTGGGAATGAGCCTAAGTTCTTAGCCATCTTAGTGGCATCCACAATCCAAATATTGCGATCAGAGTTGATAGCGACAATCTTTTCGCGAAGATGAGCAACCCCACCACCTTTGATTCCTTGGAAATTTTCGTCGATTTGATCAGCACCATCAATGGTTAAATCAATATGATCAACATCATCGATACTTTTAACGTCGATTCCTAAATCGCGAGCACGTTTTGCTGAACGATTTGATGTGGGAACTCCAATGATTCGGAGACCTTCTTCTGCAACTCGTTGTCCCAATGCATCCAACAAGTATTTTACAGTTGAACCGGTACCTAAACCAACAGTCATACCATCTTCGATGTACTTAACTGCCTCTTGTCCGGCCATTTTTTTCATTAATTCTTTGTCCATAATCAGGTTCCCCTCTATAATTTCGGTAAAACGATTAAATCAGTTTGGGATGATTAATATCCAAACAACAGTTTCGAAAAAGGTATCAAATACCTTACTAATACATAATATAATTTTCTATGGTTAGGGCGTGTTTGTCAAATAAAATATTTGGATTTAATTGACACCAGATTTTCTGTCCAATCAGTAGTATAATAATAGTAATACTAAAACAGGATGTGTAGAGATGAAAAGAGGATTTGAAGTAGTTTCAAAATACAAGAACGATGGGATTAACTTACCATATCGTTCAACACAACAAGCTGCCGGATACGATATCGAAGCAGCGAGCGATTTTGTACTTCCATCAATTTGGAAGTTAGGATTTTTAAAAGTTTTATGGGCGCTTAAACATCAACAAGATGTTTCTGAAGAAGACATGCAAAAAGCTAAGGACGTTTTGAGACCATTACTTGTACCAACTGGAATCAAAGCATACATGCAACCAGACGAAATGCTAGTAATTGCTAACAGATCAAGTGGACCACTTAAAAGAGGGATGGTCCTACCAAACGGGATTGGAATTGTTGATGCAGATTACTACAACAATGAAAGCAATGAAGGGGAGTTATTTGTACAAATGACTAACTTTGGATTGCTTGATAGAAAGATCAAGAAGGGTGACAGAATTGCGCAAGGTATTTTCGTCCCATTCTTGACAACCGATGATGATGCTAACAAAGGTACCACTAGAATTGGTGGATTTGGATCATCTGGAGAATAAGTTTTTAACGAAAGGAAATTAACGTGGCTAAAGTTAAGACACAATTTGTTTGTGAAGAATGTGGATACATTTCACCTAAATATTTAGGCCATTGTCCTAACTGTGGAAAGTGGAATACATTTGAAGAACAAACCGTGCAAAAAGAAACCTCAAGTTTAAAATCAAGCCATCGAATGGATTTCAATGGCAAACAAACTCAACCACAATTAGTTAAAGATGTTAAGTTCGAAAAAGAATCAAGATTTGAAACAGATTCTAAAGAGTTTAATCGAGTGTTAGGGGGCGGAGTTGTTCCGGGCTCTTTGATTTTAATCGGTGGGGATCCTGGAATCGGGAAGTCAACATTGCTTCTACAAATTTCAGGACAACTTAGTGAGAAGAATCAAAAGATTTTATATGTATCTGGTGAAGAAAGTGCTAGTCAAATTAAGCTTAGAGCGGAAAGACTAGCAGTTAACGGTGCAAATATGTACCTTTATCCTGAAACTGATATGGGTGCAATTAGAAGTGCCATTGATGAGATTCAACCAGATGCAGTCGTAATCGACTCCGTTCAAACCATCTCCGAACCAGATGTTGATTCAGCAATCGGTTCAGTTTCTCAAGTTCGAGCAATTACTGCTGATTTAATGTCCATTGCCAAGACAAATGGAATTACAGTTTTTGTTGTTGGACACGTTACTAAGGGTGGTTCATTAGCTGGACCAAAGACGTTAGAGCATATGGTGGATACTGTTTTATATTTTGAAGGAGATATGCACCATTCATACAGAATTCTACGAGCTGTTAAAAACCGTTTCGGTTCAACAGACGAATTAGGAATCTTCGACATGCAAGAATCTGGATTACAAGAAGTTGCTAATCCTTCAGAAGTATTCTTAGAAGAACGTTTGCAAGACGCTAACGGTTCTGCGATTGTGGTTTCAATGGAAGGGACTCGTCCCATTTTAGTTGAAATTCAAGCGCTGGTAACTCCATCTGTATTTGGTAACGCACAAAGAACTGCAACTGGAATCGATAGAAATAGGGTTGCGGTTTTGATGGCCGTATTAGAAAAACGTGCTGGATTGATGTTACAAAATCAAGATGCGTTCTTAAAAGCCGCTGGTGGAGTGAAATTAAATGAACCAGCAATCGATTTAGCAGTTGCAATCAGTGTGGCTTCAAGTTACAAGAATAAAGGAACTGATCCTGCAGAGTGTTATATTGGTGAAATTGGATTGACCGGAGAAATTAGAAGGGTTAATCGAATTGAACAACGAGTTTTAGAAGCTCAAAAGTTAGGCTTTAAGCGTGTGCTTGTTCCTAAGCACAACTTATCTGGATGGACTGCTCCAGATGGAATTGAAGTAGTCGGGGTATCAACATTATCCCAAGCGATAAAAATGGCTTTGAAGTAAGATAACTAGCGAGGAAAATAAAAAATGAAAACATTCGATAAATATACAGTGATACAACTAATATTCATAATATTAGGAGCAACACTTGGGGTGATTTACTTGCCAGTGTTATGGCATGCAATTTGGTCACACCCATCACACATATTAAATAATGCCTTTGTTGATTCATTAATTGGAGCATTGGTGTTTTTCTTAATCTCATTATTTGCCGTTAAGAGAGTAATTTTTACATTGGTAAGAACAGAAAAATATTTATCTTCTAAGAACCCACTTTATGTTTTAATGGGAACAATTGGAATGATTATTGGACTTGTTTTGGCCATCTTGATTTCGATTGTTTTATTTAGAACTAAGTACCTAATTACTAACTTAATCTTGCCAGCATTACTTATGATCGTTTTTGGTTACTTAGGATTTATCTTAGGAACTACCAAATTAAACGACTGGAAAAAGATTTTTGGCATGAGTATTAAGAAGGCGAGCGGTTCAG
>NZ_BAABVU010000037.1:0-28268 GCF_040369555.1 Apilactobacillus pseudapinorum | reverse complement strand
TTGAAGTTATCTAAGACAAAACAATTTAAAGACATTCAAAAACTATTTTTCAAATAAACTAAAAAACCACTCTGAAAAGAGTGGTTTTTATTTGGAGATTTTTACAACAAAAAAAGACATCGTCGAAGCGATGTCTTTTATCAGTTATGGGCAGTCAGGGGATCGAACCCTGGACCCACGGATTAAGAGTCCGTTGCTCTGCCAGCTGAGCTAACTGCCCAAATTATTTAAGTCGGTCATAACCAACAAAAAATATAATACCATGTTGGAGTAAGGATTGCAACACCTTTTTTAGAATTTTATCTAATTGGTATTTGCATTCCACAAAATCAACGATATTTATAATAGCATGTTCTACAAAGTTTTGACAAGCCCTAAATTTGCGAAAAATACAATTTTTAAGAATTGATAACGAAAACATTACGTTTAGAAATCAAATGTCTAAGCGTGTTATAATGTTAATGTTAGACGGCATAAAAATGTATATAATGAAGCTGTTGATTTTAAGGACAGCCCGTCACTAACATAAAAACGGATTTTTAAAAGAATAGATTCCTGTTAAGGAGATAGAATATTATGGCAAAAATTTTAGTTGTAGATGACGAAAAACCAATCACAGATATCGAAAAATTTAACTTAGAAAAAGAAGGTTACGATGTAGTTGTAGCCTATGATGGTGAAGAAGCACTTCAAAAAGTCGAAGAAGAATCTCCAGATCTTATTATCCTAGATCTAATGTTACCCAAAGTTGACGGTCTAGAAGTCGCACGTGAAGTTAGAAAGACTCGTGATATGCCAATCATCATGGTAACTGCTAAAGACTCAGAACTAGATAAAGTTTTAGGTCTTGAATTAGGTGCCGATGACTATGTCACAAAACCATTCTCAAACCGTGAACTAGTTGCGCGTGTTAAGGCCAACTTAAGACGTCAATCAAGTAATGATAACGGTCAAGCTCAAGATGGTGAAAACAAAGACATCAAGATTGGTGATTTAGTTATTCATCCAGAAGCATACACCGTTACTAAACGTGGTGAAAACATTGAATTAACTCATCGTGAATTCGAATTACTACATTACTTAGCTCAACACATTGGCCAAGTAATGACTAGAGAACATTTATTACAAACCGTATGGGGTTACGACTACTTCGGTGATGTGCGTACAGTTGATGTTACTGTCCGTCGTTTAAGAGAAAAAGTCGAAGACAACCCAAGTCACCCATTATGGTTGATTACTAGACGTGGGGTTGGTTATTACCTACGTAATTCAGAACAAGAATAATCATTTAATCATGTACAAGGAGTAGTTTGCGGTGAATAGTAAGATTAAATATTTTCAATCGATTCATTTTAAAATTGCGCTAGTGTTAGCGTTAATCTTATTGGTGACCCTAGAAATTGTCGGGGCCGTTTTTGTGAACCAATTGGAAAACAAAAATATGGCAGCATTCAAAAAACAAGTGCAAGTGCCAACTTACGTAAACACCACTTTAACCAATGAACTTTCTAGTTCAAACACCAGCAAGGCCAACATTCGAATTAAGTCGTTACTTTCTAACATTGATAGTAATAACTACACTGAAATTAAGGTTATTGATGCGAAAAACACCATTCGTGGAACTAACGAATTAGGTGATCAAAGTTCAGTTGGACAAAAGAATTTCCGTACTGATATTAAAAATGCGATTTTAACCCGTCGTTCATCCAGTTCGATTACCAGTAACTCTGGTGATAACTCCAGATACTACACTGTTATTACACCGTTAATTAAAAGTAGTAACAATGAATTAGTCGGAATTGTTTACATTCACGCCAATTTAAATACCGTTTACAACGAAATCAATCAGATTACGGTTATTTATGTTGCCGCCGCGATTGTGGCTATTTTAGCTGGTCTTTTGATTTCCATCGTGATTTCTAAAGCCATTACTAAGCCAATTGATGAAATGAAGAAACAAACCCTCCAAATTGCTCGTGGGGATTACTCTGGTCAAGTTCACGTGTATGGTCGTGACGAATTAGGTCAGTTGGCCAATGCCGTTAACAACCTATCAGTTAAGGTTGAAGAATCACAAGAATCAACTGAATCTGAAAGACAACGACTCGACTCTGTTTTGACCAACATGACCGATGGGGTTATTGCGACTGACCGTCGTGGATACATCATTATCATGAATGATGAAGCTGCTAGTTTCTTAGAAACCAATGAAGAAGAAGCATTAGGTAACTCTATCTTAGATATTTTAGATATCAGAAAAGAATACAGTCTTCGTGACTTAATTGAAAATCCCGATGAAACCATCATTGATCGTTCAGACAAAGATCATGATTTAATTTTGCATGCCCATTTCTCATTAATTCAACGCGATTCGGGATTTGTATCCGGGTTAGTCTGTGTGCTCCATGATGTTACTGAACAACAAAAGATTGATAATGACCGAAAAGAATTCGTTTCCAACGTTTCACACGAATTGAGAACTCCATTAACCAGTGTGCACTCATACATCGAAGCACTGCAAGATGGGGCATGGCAAGATCCAGAAATAGCGCCTAATTTCTTGAAAGTAACGCAAGAAGAAACCGATCGTATGATTCGTATGATTAACGATTTATTAACGCTTTCTCGAATGGATTCTGGTACCCAAAAAATTGATAAAGAATTAGTTAATATTACCGAATTGTTCAATTATATTTTGAACCGTTTTGACATGATTATTAAATCAGATGGTAATAATGAGGAAAAACCAAATAAACATTACCGCATCGAACGTCGTTTCACTAAATCCGATTTATGGGTAGAAGTCGATACCGACCGTTTCACGCAAGTAATCGATAACTTAATGAATAATGCGATTAAATACTCTCCAGACGGAGGGGTAATTACTTGTTCACTTTACAAGACTAAGAACAGCGTTATTTTAAGTGTTCGTGACCAAGGTTTAGGAATTCCTAGAAGTTCAATTCCACACATTTTTGACCGTTTTTACCGTGTTGATAAAGCTCGTTCTAGAGCACAAGGTGGAACTGGATTGGGACTAGCTATTTCTAAAGAAGTGGTCCAAGCCCTTGGTGGTAAGATTTGGGTAGAAAGTACCGAAAACCGTGGTTCTACCTTCTACATTTCACTACCATACGAACCAATTGAGGAGGACTTATGGGATGAAGATTAAACAACTGATTTTACCAATATTGTTAACATCTGCAGTTGGTGTAAGTCTATTTTTATCAGCTTCGATTTTGGTGAACCCTGCTCACTATGACCGTTCTAATCAAAAGGAAAGCAGTCAAACTGCCCAAATTGATTCCAAACCAATCTCATCAGTTTATTCGCCTACTCAGGTGGTTCAAACTAAGTCAAATGGAAAACAATATTTATTAACCAACCAATCAATTAACTTGATTACAGAAATTGGTCAACAAATGAATAACTACAAGGATGCTAAATATACAGCGTTAAATGGGGATGAAAAAGATTACTTTAATCTTTTAAATACCAGCGATTCTGTATTATTGAGCTATCCTAGCAGCATTAATTTAAAAATCGTCAGCAAGTTTATTAACAATGCCTTCGATAAATTACCTAACGTCACAATTAACCGCATTATGATTCCATTTGATGATAGTAATAATATTTATTTGCTATCTGATAGTGGATATAAAATTTATCGAGTTAACGTCAAGGACACTAATATTTCTGGAATTAAGAAAATTATTTCTGATAACGTTAGAGCGATTGGTGTCAGCGTTAAGAAGCTAAACGATAAACCGTATATCGACTTCACTGATTCATTCAAGATGCCACAATACGCATATTTGATTAATAAGACTTCCCAAAATTACTATGTGACTAGATTACTTTCTGACTCACAAGATGTAACTGTCAAAAGACATCGTGATTCAACAGTTTACAATGATGAAAACTCTCGCCAAATTACATTTACTAATGACGGGGAAGTTAATTACTACGACAGTCATCCAGGTGCCATTTCCACCAACATGACGCAATTCTTAACGGATTCATATAACAATATTTCGCAAATTTCGATTAATGATAACTTAGCTAATATTCGTTTCTTCGATTACAATGCTAAAAGTTCCAAGGTTGTCTACAGAAATTACGTTGAAGGTTTCCCTATTTTTGACCAAACGCCATACGGAGCGATTGAAATGAAATTAGTGGACAACACTTCATTGAAGTACAACTTCTCATTGAAGACACTTCAAATTCCGGTGCCAACTGGTCGAGGTGATATTGAGTTACCTTCCAGTGATGCGGTTTTGAAATCAATTCGTGCATACGGATATGATGTTTCTAAGATCTCGGGGATTGAATTGGGTTACCAATGGAGTAACACTAAATCATCCAACATTTTAATTACACTAGAACCAACTTGGTTCGTTAAATATAACGGCAAGTACATTAACTACCATCAATTACTTGGTAGAGGCATTCAATAAAGATAGGAGGAGCGCTAGATGGATTTCAAAAAAATTCAAATCATCTTTTTGGTTATCTTTGTGGTGATTGATTTATTTCTATTTTCTTTGTTTAGACAAAACGCCAATCTACAAACTGAAAATAGTAATAAAGGTAGTGATGCCGAAATCATTAAACAAATGCAAAATGATCAAATCACGGTATCTCCAAAATTATCAACTAGTGGCGAAACGGGTTATTACTTATCAGCGGTTAACGATGATAGTTTAAATACCACTAAATCAAAGCTAAAAAATCAAAAAACCACATACAGTAACCATATTTTAAGAAGTACTTTTAAGCGTCCTATCGGTTTGTATTCAGGTAATTATCATGAAATTTTAGATAAATTAATGAAGAAAGATACATTCATTGCGCACGGTAGTTCATATGAATACAATTCAGACCTATCTACCAAGACCAGTGTCGTTTACTCACAAAAAATTTCTGATGGTGGGACTATGTATGGACCTCGTCATGGTGAAATTATTTTCGACGTTTCCAGCGATCATTTATTAGTTGGATATACCCAAAGTTATATGAATGACGTTAGCGTTTTACGTGAAAAAACTGACATTATTTCACCCGCCAAAGCATTAGTATGGCTTTACCAATATAATGAAATCCCTGATAATTCTAAGATTAAATGGGTTAACATGTATTACACCCAATTACTATCAATTAAAAACAATGTCGTTTTAATTCCGACTTGGGTAATTGGTTATACTAGTAGTGGTTCATCATCGATGACGATTAAACGGATTAATGCCTTTAACGGTGCCATTTTAGATGGTGAAGGCACTACCGAAGCAGCAACTTCAAATGATAATTAGAAATGAGGATCAACATGAACAACGATGCAGATGATATGAAGATTAGTGTTTTATCCAGTGGAAGTGGTGGAAACGTCACATACATTGAAACTAATCAACATAAAATTCTATTAGATGCGGGTTTATCGGGGGTTCGTATCGAACGATTGATGGCATCCATTAACCGTTCTATGAAAGATGTCGATATGATGTTAGTAACACATGAACATACCGACCATAGTAAAGCCGTCGGGGTCTTAGCCCGTCGCTATCCTCAAATTAGTGTTTACGCGAACCAACCCACTTGGGATGCAATGGCAGACACTATTGGTGAAGTTCCGTTAGCACAAAAAAATATTTTTCCACCAAACATGGCAATGAGTTTCGGTGACATTGATATTGAAAGCTTTGCCGTTTCTCACGATGCGGCACAAGCGCAATTTTATAATTTCCATCATCGCAACAAGAGTTTTGTCGTCTTGACCGATGTAGGTTATATTTCAGATTACATTTATGGAACAATTAAAAACGCCAATACTTATCTATTGGAATGTAATCATGATGTGGAAATGCTACGTAGTGGTGATTATCCATGGTCTTTAAAACAACGTATTTTAGGTGATGAAGGCCATTTATCAAATGAAGATGGTGCCAATACATTGATGGAAGCAATTGGGAATTCCACCGATCGTATTTTTATCGGGCACCGAAGTCATCACAATAATATTAAGGAATTAGCCCACCTCACTGTTGCTTCAATGCTAGAAGAAAACGATTTTGGGGTTGGCACAGATTTTGATTTATTGGATACAGATGTGGAAAAATCGTCTGATTTATTTACACTTTAGTTTGCTTTAAGTTTACTAGCTATAATAATGATAATTAATTTGATAGGGGGAAAACCTTATGAAAAAAAGTGATCGTTTTGTTGTTAAAGTAGGAGTTGTCGCATTAGTCGCTGGATTATTAGGCGGTGTAATTGCCTATGGTGGAATTAACTTATTAGAAAATTCCGGAATCGACGTTGCTGTTCCCGGAGGATCCAACGCCGGTGGAACAGCATCAACTTCTAATTTGAAGGTAAATGTTAAAACTCAATCTGAAAAAGCTTATTCTGCTGTGAAAGATTCAGTCGTATCAGTTTTTAACTTAAAAAAGAGCAGTAGTTCAGACATTGAATCTGCCTTAGGTGGCAAGAGTTCAAGTAAACTAGAAGCAAGTAGTGAAGGTTCTGGTGTGATTTATAAGAAGAGCGGAAACGCCGCTTATATCGTAACCAACAACCACGTTGTTTCTGGTGCTTCTGCATTACAAGTACAACTAAGTAATGGTAAACAACTAGAAGCTAAACTAGTCGGAACTGATTCAGTTACTGATTTAGCGGTATTAAAGATTAATGGTAGTGCCATCAAATCAGTAGCGACATTTGGTAACTCCGACAACATTAAAGTTGGAGAAACCGCATTAGCAATTGGTTCTCCACTAGGTTCAACTTATGCTTCATCACTTACTCAAGGAATTATCTCAGCTAAGAAACGTCAAGTACCATTGACTGGTTCAAATGGCCAATCAACTGGAAACACTGCCACTGTTATCCAAACCGATACAGCAATTAACCCTGGTAACTCAGGTGGTCCGCTAATTAACTTAGCTGGACAAGTGATTGGAATTAATTCCATGAAACTAGCATCTGACAGTGAAGGAACTAGTGTTGAAGGAATTGGTTTTGCAATTCCAAGTAACGAAGTAACTTCTATCATTAACCAACTAGTTAAAAAAGGAAAAATCGAACGTCCCGCATTAGGAATTCGTTACCTTGATTTATCTAGCATCGCGGTTAGTGACCAAAAATCAACATTAAAACTACCATCTTCTGTTGAAAATGGGGTTGTGGTCTACGACGTTACTTCAGGTGGTCCTGCAGCGAAGGCTGGATTGAAGAAATACGATGTGATTGTTTCACTAGCTGGTAAGAAGATTACTAGCCAAGATGAAATCAAAAACATTTTATATAGTCAAAAGCTAGGATCCACGATTAGTGTTCAATACTACCGTAATGGTCATCTAAAAAACGGATCAATTAAGCTGAGCGAAAGTACATCTCAATTGAAAATAACTCAATAATCGAAAATTTTTTGAAAAAAGTTTTTGTTATGAAAACGCTGACATCATAGTGGTTGTCAGCGTTTTGGCGTTTTTAAGGGGTTGTAATTGAAAATGAATAGGAGTATAAAATTATATATTGGATTTTAAATTGATATATATAAAGGAGTTTTTCATTATTACTATTTTTGGTTTTAGTGTATGGACAATGCTATTATTTATTCCTGTTGGTATCGTTGCTGGAATTTTAAGTACAGTAACCGGACTAGCTTCACTTGCCTCATACCCAGCGCTATTATATTGGGGTGCTTTAAACCCTATCTCAGCAAACATTACAAACACTTCCGCATTACTATTTAACGTAGTAAGTTCAGGTCTTTCATCAAAGCGTGAATTATCTGGTCACTGGAAGGAACTATTCAAGGTTATGACAATCATCTTCTTTGGTGGAATTGTCGGAGTTATCCTATTAACTCTTCTACCTTCAAAAGATTTCTCCTACGCAGTTCCTGTATTTATTGCAGCTGCTGGTATTGGTATCTTACTTCCTTCAAAGGATACTTCTAAGGCACCTACTGCTAAAGTAGTTGAAGAAGGCGAAGTTGGTACTAAGAAGATGGTAGCTGATGTTGCTATGATCGTTTTATTCTTCGCTATTGGTATTTACGGTAGTTACTTCGGTGCTGCTGCTGGTGTTATCTTACTAGCTGTTCTTTCAAGAACTAGCAAAGATCCATTCCCAGTTTACAATGCGATTAGAAACGTTGCCATGGGTTCAGCTAACGTTATTGGTACTGTGCTATACTCATTCAAGTATGGTCAACACGGTAGCACTCACATCTACTGGGCACTAGCTATTCCTCTAGGAATCGGTTTCCTAATTGGTGGATACGTTGGTCCTAAGATGGTTCGTGTATTACCAGTTAAATTAATCAAGATTGTTACAGGTATTTTAGCGCTTGTCCTAGCTTACACTCAATTCGTGTCAGCTTACGGCATCCGTCTATTCTACTTCTTCTAAAAACCTTAAAACACCACTTGTTAACCAAGTGGTGTTTTTTTATGCTTTTCTTTTATCACAAAAATGGTAAGATGAGATTATGATTTTATTCTAATAGAAAAAAGAGATGATTATCATTACGGTTTTAGGAATTAGTATTTGGACTTTATTAATATTTATTGCGGTTGGAATAGTTGCAGGGGTGTTAAGCACAGTAACTGGGCTGGCTTCATTAGTATCTTATCCAGCACTATTATACTTTGGTGGCTTACCTCCAGTTGCAGCAAACGTCGTTAATAAAGCGTCTTTAACGTTTAATTCATTAGGTTCTTTTATTTCCTCGCTTCGCGAATTGCGTGGGCACTGGAAGGAACTATTTAAAGTAATGGTGGTCATTTTCTTTGGTGGAATAACCGGTGCGATTTTATTAACTAAATTACCAGCAACTAGCTTTACTCATGTAGTACCATTCTTTATCGCGTTTGGTGGAATTATGATTTTAATTCCCACTAAAAAGCCATTGAATGGGAATACTGAAGGGGCGTTACACTTCAACCCTGCTGCTGGTGGCAAACCTCGAATATGGGTTAGATCGTTAGTCATGATTATCTTAACGTTTGCGATTGGAACTTATAGTGGTTATTTCGGTGCTGCTTCTGGAATTCTACTATTAGTATTACTAACGCGTACTTCTAATAACGAATATGCCGTTAGCAATGCGATTAGAAACGTGGCGATGGGGGCAGCAAACATTGTTGCTACTATTTATTATGCTGTTTATGACCACGTGGATTGGTCATTAGTAGTGCCATTAGGAATTGGTTTCTTTATTGGAGGCTACATCGGTCCTAAGATTGTGAGAGTAGTCCCCGCTACTTTCCTAAAGATTTTAACCGGAATTTTAGCGCTAATTTTAGCTTACACTCAATTTGTGGCGGCTTATCATATTAGTTTATTCTAAATAAAAAAGAGCGATTTAATCGCTCTTTTTTTGTGGCTTAATTAGTGTTGTAGTGTTAAGTCATTAGCCACTTCAACATCGATAATCTTTTGTTGGTCAAAGTCGTATAACCCTTGGTCAGTTAGTTTTAATGTTGGAATTACTGGCAGAGTTAAGAATGATAGGGTGATAAACGGATCGAAGTCCACACCATCACTAATTTGATTGAATGCATCTTCAATCGCATGTAATTCATGACTTGCTTCTTGCCATGACTTATCAGACATTAAACCAGCAACTGGTAGTGGCATTGTTGCGAGGGTCTTTTCTTCATCCACAACTGCAATTCCACCGTTAGTATCGGTTACTTCTTCAATAGCGCGGTAAATCGATTCTGGAGTAGTTCCAACGGCGACGATGTTATGGGAATCATGAGCGACAGTAGTAGCAATTGCACCGTTTTTAATGTTGAAACCATGGACTAGCGCTAGTCCGAAAGTACCTAAATCATGGTGCCTTTCGGCATCGACCATCAATAATACATCATTGTCTAAATCACTGACAAATTTACCGTCTTCAATTGGGACATCCATTTCTAAATGAGTGGTTTCGATATGATTGGCAATAATTCCCATCACATGACATTTAGAATCGTTTAACGGTAATTGTAAATCAGTTTCTTTTAAGTGGTGATGGACGCAATTTTCGCCAAATTTAAGGGGTTGTGATGAGAAGTCGGCTTCATGCATTTCTTTTCCAGCTTTAACGACTTTTTTAACGTCAACTTGGTTTAAGTGATCAATGATTACTAAGTCAGCAGCGTAATCTTTTTCAATTGCCCCAATGTTGGCTAGTTTATGTGCTTGTGCGGCGTTGTAACTGGCCATTGTGTAGGCAGTTTCTGGTTTAATGCCGTATTGAATTGCTAGATGGATATTAAAGTTGATGCTACCTTCTTCAACAATTGTGGAGATGAATTTATCATCGGTACAAAATGAGAAGCGGTCGGCATTGTCTTCGGTTACGGCTTGGACGGTATTTTGTAAATCACGTTCAACAGTTCCCTCTCTTAAGAAGACATCCATGCCAGCAGTCAAGCGGTCTTGCATTTGTTCTAAGTTAACTGATTCGTGGTCGGTCGAAATCCCGTTAGCTTTGTATTCGTTTAGTTGCGATAGTGATAAACCAGCACCATGGCCATCTATTTGATAGCCATGGCCTTTTGCGTCTTGTAGCTTAGCCATCATGTCGGATTCTTGGTTATGAACGGCTGGATAGTCCATCACTTCGGCTAAACCAATAACGGATTCTTCATCATAGAGGGGATGTAAATCCTTGGCGGTTAAAGTAGCACCATTATGTTCAAAACTAGTTGCGGGAACTGATGATGGTAACATTACGAAGACATCTAATGGTGATTGTTTCGCATCTTTAATCATGTATTTAATTCCATCAGCACCAGAAACGTTGGCGATTTCGTGTGGATCAACGACAATTGATGTCACTCCCATTGGAACTAACACTTTGCCTAGTTCGCTTGGTGTTACCAGCGAACTTTCAATGTGGACATGAGAATCAATAAAACCAGGAACAATATATTGATTAGTTGCATCAATTACATTTTTGGGTTGGTAATTATCATTTTCGAAGTTAATAATCTTGCCGTCGTTAATGAAAATATCTTTGTTTTCAAATTTCTTGCTAAAAACATTTAAGACATTTCCGTTTTTTATATGTAAATCAATTGTTTGCATTTTTCCACCCCTGAATGTTTTTTAATTTGATTAAAATTATCAAGTATTATGAAACATTAACAAACTAATGTCAAATTTAATTTAATGTTCGGAAATAACTGGATTAATTGAGCTGATATTAGAAAAAAACTTACCATGTGATAGAGTATTTTTTAATATCTTATAGAGTAATTTTTCAGTACCACCTAAAAATTGTTTCAAAACAAGTGAATTTAGTGTACAATAATTATGTTCTCAAGAATAGAAAGGGTGAAGAACTTTGAGTGAAAACGTTTCACAAGAAAAAAAGGGCTTTGTAGAATATGCTAATGGTCCTTCACTAGAAGAAATCAACGGTGGAATTAAGGTTCCTAAGGATTGGGGTTTCTGGAAAACATTATTTGCATACTCTGGTCCTGGTGCTTTAGTTGCCGTTGGATACATGGATCCAGGTAACTGGGCTACATCAATTACCGGGGGTCAAAATTTTGGTTATCTACTAATGTCTGTCATCTTGATTTCAAGTTTGATTGCGATGCTATTACAATACATGGCGGCTAAACTTGGTATCGTGAGTCAGATGGATTTAGCACAAGCTATCCGTTCACGTACTTCAAAATCACTTGGAGTAGTTTTATGGATTATGACTGAACTTGCAATCATGGCTACTGATATCGCGGAAGTTATCGGGGGAGCCATTGCGCTTTACTTACTTTTCCATATTCCACTAGTACTTGCGGTATTCTTAACCGTATTTGATGTTTTACTATTGCTATTATTAACAAAAGTGGGATTCAGAAAGATTGAAGCAATCGTTGTTTGTTTAATCATGGTTATCCTAGTTGTATTTATTTACGAAGTTGTATTATCAAGACCTGATTGGTTGGGCTCAATCAAGGGACTTGTACCAACTGAACGTACTTTTGCTAGTGACCATCCAGTTGCTGGTATGACTCCACTAGCTGGTGCTTTAGGTATTATCGGGGCAACTGTTATGCCACATAACCTATACCTACATTCAGCTATCGCTCAAACTAGAGCTATTGATCATAATGATGAAGAAGACGTTGCAAGAACTGTTCGTTTTGCTACTTGGGACTCAAACATCCAATTAACATTCGCATTCTTCGTTAACGCTTTACTACTTATCATGGGGGTTGCCGTATTCAAGACCGGTGCCGTTCAAGATACATCATTCTTTGGTTTATTCGATGCTTTGAATAATACTCACATGCTTTCCAACCCAATTTTAATTGGTGTTGCTAAGTCAGGTATTCTATCGACATTATTTGCTGTTGCATTACTTGCTTCAGGTCAAAACTCAACTATTACTGGTACACTATCAGGACAAGTTATCATGGAAGGTTTCGTTAACTTGAAAGTTCCTCTATGGGCTCGTCGTTTAATTACTCGTTTAATTTCAGTAGTTCCAGTGCTTATCTGTGTTGCTTTAACTGCTGGTGAATCAACATTAAAACAACATGCTGCTATCAATGACCTAATCGAAAACTCACAAATTTTCTTAGCATTCGCATTACCATTCTCAATGCTTCCATTGTTAATGATGACTAACAGTGCTCAAGAAATGGGTAGCCGTTTCAAGAATAGCTTATGGGTTAAGGTTTTAGGTTGGATCTCAGTATTAGTTCTTATCTACTTAAACGCAATTAACATGCAAGGTGCTGTTGCTGGATTCTTCAGTGACAACCCAACTGCTGCGCAAAATGCAGAAGCAGGTGTTATCGCTAATATTATTAACGTAGTAATCATTGCACTGCTAATTTGGACATTGGTTGAACTATACCTTGGTAACAAACGACTAAGAAATAGATAAAAAATAATTCAAGAATAGAAGGCGAAAATATGGAAAACATGGACGTCAATATTAACTTCAAGAATATTTTAGTTGCGGTTGATGACTCTGATGATGCCATTCTTGCATTCAAGTATGCAATTTCTCGTGCAAAATCAGAAAATGCAAAACTAACAATCGTTTCAGTTCTAGAAGATGAAGAAATCAACGTTTTCGAATCATTATCAGGACAATTTATTCATGGTAAGTACGAAGACTTAGAAGAACATCTAAAAGAATACAAACAAACTGCTGAAGCAGCCGGTTTGACTGATGTTGATGTAATCGCATCAACTGGTGAAGCTGGGGAAACTATCGTTGAAGATGTTATCCCTAAGGTGAAACCTGATCTACTAATCGTAGGATCAGAATCAAAGAAGGGTCTAGCTCGTCATTTCGGTAGCCAAGCCGCTTACATGGCTAAATACTCACCAGTATCTGTAATGGTGATTAGATAAAAACTGTTAATTAATACTCCTAATAATATAAAAAAGACGTAAGTATAATGCTTGCGTCTTTTTTATATTATATTTATGGATTAAAGATAAAAAAGGGTCTTTTTAGCGCAGCTATAGTATTTAAGCATTTAATTATATTTCTAATAATAGCGAAGAAAATAAGACAAAGAAAAAAGGCATCGTGAAATCACGATGCCTTTTCTCTGCTTGATAAATTACTTTATATACACATTATATAACTATTTTGATTAATTTCAAATTAACAAAATATTACAGTTTTATTGCGAAACTTTTTCATGTTCGTTTTTGACGAATAAGTAGAACTTAGCATAGGTAATTCCCATGTATGGAAATACGTAGATACCAACGATTCCGGCGGTGATTTCTGCTAAGATAATCCAACCGATAAATGAAAGTTCTAAGACAAAGTATTCTAACTTATGGTGGTTCATCATTTGACGACTTTGGGTGATTGCTTCTAAGTAACTGATTTTGTTACCGCTTAAGTATGCATCACGATAAATCCAAATTGCTTGTGAATATGAGAATGACTTGATAATTCCAGGAATAAGGAATAGTAGTGACCATAGGAAAGTAAAGATGTGAATGATAATTACTAATACAACGGTGTGCCAAAATAATCCTTGGTTATCGATAAATGAGAATGATTTACGAAATGGATTATTGAAGTCATTGTTACCACGTAATACATCAATGGTAGTTGCGAATGCACCCCAGTAAAAGATTCCAGCAATGATTTGGAAAATGATAGTCCCAAATAAAGCGGGGTATAGCTGTTGAAAAACACTACTTACATTATCTGGATCCGGAGTGATTTGGAATGCGACAGATCCCACAATAGTAGCAATTAAAAATGGGATAAATAAAACGAAGAAGAAGCGTTGTTGATAATGAAGAAGCTTCTTGGCAGCATTTTTTTCTTCAAAACGTTCGAACATGTTTATGCCTCCAGTATGATTTAATACTTTAATAATACTATAGATACTAAAAAAACCATAGCCTTCGCTATGGTTTTTCCATTATCATTAGATGTTTTTCCAAGTATCGTGACCGATTGATGGGAATAGGTGCACGTTTCTTTCGATTTCTAGTGGAGTCATCTTCATGTTAACTGCTGGGACAATCATGTCGATTGCGTTATCAGCTTGGTCAGAAATTTCAGTGAAACCAACTAGACGGTGTTCTTTATCAAAGATGTAGGCATTCTTAACAACTGGTTCTTTAGTGATTTGTCTGAACCAAGTATCAGTTAAGTCATGTTCTTCGACAGTGTATTCATCACTAGCGTTTGCTTCATCAACAGTCACACCCATTTGACTGATACGAGGTGAAGTAAATACAACTGATGGAATAGCTGGGAAGTCGATTGGTTGATCAGTTTCACCGGCAAATAAATGCTTTAGGTATTGTGATTCAAAAGTAGCAGTAGGAGTTAAGTTTGGTTGACCAGTAGCGGCAACGTCACCAGAAGCGTAAATGTTTTCAACTGAAGTTTGTAGGTATTCGTTAACTTCAATTCCCTTCTTAGCGTCGAACTTAACACCAACTTCTTCTAGTCCCATGTTGTGAACCATTGGAACACGACCAGAAGCATCTAGAATGTAATCAACAGTTAGTTGTTGGTTGTCAGCGTAAGTAACAGTGTATTCGTCACCGTTTTGTTCAAATGCGCGTAAACCAGAGTTTTCAACAAACTTGATACCTGATTTCTTCATTTCGTCCATTAGGATTTGTACGTAAGGTTGGTAGAAAGGACGTAGTGCCTTGTCGCCGTGCATGAACATAGTAACGTCTGCACCAGATTCGTTAGCCATAGTAGCAAATTCCATTGCAATGTAACCAGTACCGATCACTGCCATACGTTTTGGCATGTCTTCTAGTTCCATGAAGTCTTGTGAATCATGTGATAATTCAGTACCTTCGATTTCCACCTTGTGTGGAGTTAAACCAGTAGCGATAACGATTTTATCTGAAGTAACGTGTTCACCATTGATTTCTAGAGTGTGAGCATCAGTGAACTTAGCAAAACCATGGATAACATCCATGCCTAGGCTCTTCATAGTAGCTTCACGGTCTACTTTAATGGGTAGAATTCCTTCACGTTTGTGTTTGATGTTTTCTTTCCAGTTAAGCTTTGTATCACCTTCAACGATACCTTTCATTCTTCTTTGGGTTTTAGCCAAAGTAACAGGTCCATCTAAAGTGATTTTGGCGTTACAACCCCAGTTAGGGCAAGTTCCACCAACAGCAACTGCTTCTACGAAAGCAATTTTGAAACCTTGTTTGCAAAGTGTCTTGGCACCGTCGAAAGCGGCGTGTCCAGATCCGATGTAAACAACATCGTAATCGAAGTTAGGATTTTTCATAATCATTAGCCTCCATATTTTTATGGCATATTTAATTTTCCTGTATACTTTAAATTTACATTATTATAGGAAATAACACAAATATATTGACTATGATTTAATCGTAAAAAACCGCATTAGACAAATTGTCCAATGCGGTTTTAACTGGTAAACTTAATTTAGTTTTATAGTTGTTGCCATGCATCGCTTCCGATAGTTGGGAATAGGTGCACGATTTTGTTAATTTGTGATTTGTCTAATTGTAAAGCGACGGCTGGTAGAATTGAATCAATCACACTATCAGCTTCAGGTGAAACTTCAGTTGCACCAACTAGATGGTGTTGTTTGTCAAAGACTAATGTACGCTTAGCAATGTGTTCATTAGTAATTGCACGATACCAATCTGTAGTCATGTCATGTTCTTCAACAGTGTATTCGTCACTCTTCTTTGCTTCTTCAACAGAGATACCCACTTGAGCGATACGAGGACTTGTAAATACGGTTGTTGGAATAGCAGGGAATTCAATTGGGTCTGTGTTTTCACCTGTAAATAAACTAGTTAGATATTGTGATTCAAACATTGCTGTAGGAGTAAGTTTTGGTTGACCAGTAACAGCTACATCACCAGAAGCATAAATTCCTTCAACAGAAGTTTGTAAATGATCATCTACAATAATTCCTTTGTTATCATACTTAACTCCAACTTCATCTAAGCCGATGTTTTCAACGTTTGGAATACGACCAGTCGCATCTAATGCGAAGTCAGTGAAGATAGGACCGTTATTAGTTTCAATAGTCATCTTACATTTTTCGCCATGGAATTCTTTGATTTCAGTGTTTTCTACAAATTTAACACCTTTTTCTTTAAGATCATTTACGACCTCATCTACGTATTCTTTATCAAATTGACGAAGAGCACGGTCACCATGCATCAACACAGTTACTTCAGATCCTGCTGCATTTGCGATTGTAGCAAATTCCATTGCAATGTATCCAGAACCGATAATCGCAACGTGAACTGGAAGTTCTTCTAAGTTCAAGAATTCTTTAGAATCTGAAGCCATTTCATTACCTGGAACATCTAAACGATTTGGACGTAATCCAGTAGCGATGACAATTTTATCAGATGAATAATTTTTTCCATCTACGGAAACAGTATGATTATCAACTAATTTACCATATCCGTGTATAACATCAATGCCGAATGCTTTTAATCCGCCTTCGATAGCACCTGAAATACCATCAATTACTTTGTGCTTGTTTAACATGTTTTGGGTCCAATCGATTGAAAGATCACCTTTAACAATGTTTTTTAAACGATTTTGAGTTTCTTTAACTTGTACTGGTAAGTCTAGAGCAATTTTAGCGTTACAACCCCAGTTGGGACAAGTACCACCAATTTTATCTGCTTCAATAACAGCTACTTTGTAACCCTTAGCAGCAAGTGGCATAGCACCGTCAAAAGTACCATGACCTGCACCAATATATAATACGTCATAATCAAAATTATTAGTCATATTTATCATTTCCTTTTCAATAGATATTAATGAAACATCAATTACATATAACATAAACTTAGTAACGGATTAATTCAAACATTTAGCCTTAGATTAATTAGTACAAGATTGATAAAAACTTTTGACATCACAATTATAGTATAAAAAAACATAAAAGTAATCTCTTTAAATAAACATAAATAAGTATATACTTCATACTGTAAGTTACTATTGTAAAGAAATGAGGGTTTAATATGACAAAAAAAGTTGCATTTGTTACCGGTGCCGGTCAAGGTATCGGAAAAGCTATCGCTGTTCGATTAGCTCAAGATGGTTTCGCAGTTGCTGTTGTTAACCGTACTGCTGAAAAAGGTGAAGCTGTTGCCAAAGAAATTAACGCAAATGGTGGTCAAGCTATTGCTGTTCAAGCTGACGTTGCTGACCGTGATCAAGTATTCAGCGCTGTAGAAACTACAGTTAAAGAATTTGGTGATTTAAACGTTGTTGTTAACAATGCCGGTGTAGGTCCAACTACACCTGTCGACACCATTACTCCAGAACAATTTAACACTGTTTACAACATTAACGTTGCATCAGTTATCTGGGGTA
This sequence comes from Apilactobacillus pseudapinorum, assembly GCF_040369555.1. Taxonomy (NCBI): domain Bacteria; kingdom Bacillati; phylum Bacillota; class Bacilli; order Lactobacillales; family Lactobacillaceae; genus Apilactobacillus; species Apilactobacillus pseudapinorum. The sequence continues at coordinate 10,420 of NZ_BAABVU010000037.1, read as the reverse complement.
CACAAGCTGCTAAAGCTAAGTTCGAAGAATTAGGTCATGGTGGTAAGATTATCAATGCTACTTCACAAGCTGGTGTTGTTGGTAACCCTAACTTAACTCTATATGGTAGTACTAAGTTCGCTATTAGAGGTATTACTCAAACAACTGCTCGTGATTTAGCAGGTCAAGGTATCACTGTTAATGCATTTGCACCTGGTATCGTTAAGACTCCAATGATGATGGACATTGCCCATGAAGTTGGTCAAAATGCTGGTAAAGATGATGACTGGGGTATGGAACAATTCTCTAAGGATATCGCTTTAGGTCGTTTAGCTGAATCGGAAGACATCGCTGCTGGTGTATCATTCCTAGCAGGAAAAGACTCAGATTACATGACTGGTCAAACACTAATCTTAGATGGTGGTATGCAATTCCACTAAAATCATATTATTATATGAAAAAAAGAACCACTTCATTAAGAAGTGGTTCTTTTTTGTGAGATATACAAAAACAAACTTTATTTCTTTTAACAAAAAAGTACCCCAAAGATAAAATCTTCAAAGTACTTTAGTTAGTGAGCTGTGATGCTTTGAACACCATCTTCTCAGCAAAGGACTGAGTGCTTTTACCTTAAGCTAACAGCTCAAAATATTAAGTTTGTCTGTGAGATGTAATATCAAGCGACAAATAATATTAAACCACATTCATAATTTGAATGCAAGAATTTTTGAGAAAAAAATTAATCTCAGTTATAATTTAAATAAATATTTAAAACAACCAATTAGGAGATGAATGATTGTGAGCTTAATGACTATCGTATTCTTTATTTTAGGATTCATTGCATTATTTATTATTTCTACATTATCAACAATGTTAGTTATATCTTTAAAAAGTAAGCGTGACAGAAACAATCAAAACAAGTAATATCAAGAGTTACCTTATCGGATATAAAAAATATTTATAACAAACTTATCCTTTGACTATATCTTTTATAGTGTTCTATAGTGTTCTACATTGATTAAATAATGATAATTATATTTGAATATCTATAGGAGGATTTCACAATGGGAGTATTTATTAACTCAATTCAAAGTGTCCTAGTTGTTGTTCTAATTATGGTATTAGGATACATTTTAAGAAAAACCGGTTGGTTTGCTGACACTTTTAGTAAGAATATTTCAAAATTAATCAAAAACGTCGCACTACCCGCTTCAATCTTTGTTGCAGTATTGAGTCGTCTAACTAGAGATAAGCTAGTTAGTTTTGGTAGTTACTTAATCTGGGGGATTATCTCAGTAGTAATTGGTTACATTATCGCCTTCATCTTGGTTAAGGTAATGAAGGTTAGAGCTGGTCGTCGTGGTGTATTTATTAACGCTATCGTTAACGCCAATACTATTTTCATTGGTCTACCATTAAACATCGCATTGTTTGGTGATAAATCAATGACTTACTTCTTGGTTTACTACATCATTAACACTGTATCGACTTGGGCATTTGGTGTCTTCTTAATCAGTAATGATGACCCTACTAAGCAAGATCAACCAAAAGAACATCACAAGATTAACTGGAAACAAGTTATTCCAATGCCTTTAGTTGGTTTCTTAGTTGCTTTGGTATTCTTATTACTAAACATTCCAGTTTTAAAAGTTCCTTTCTTATCACAAACTTTATCATATGTTGGTAGCTTAGTTACTCCATTATCACTAATTTACATTGGTATTGTATTAGCTGATGCTGGTTTGAAGAGTATTTCATTCGATCGCGATACTGTCGTTGCTTTATTAGGACGTTTCGTTTTAGCTCCAGTTATTATGATTTCAATATTAGCAGTTGCTGCTCACGGTGGTGTATCACTACCAGGTATGTTTAACCAAACTATGATTGTTCAATCTGCTACTCCAATGCTAGCGGTTCTTCCAATCTTAGCTGCTGAATCACACGGTGATGTTAAGTATGCAACTAATATTGTTACTACTTCAACTGTATTGTTTATCGTAGTTATTCCTATCTTAATGACTATCGTTCAATACATCTAATTACTAAAAAACGTCGGGAATGCACCGACGTTTTTTTAATACATATAAAATTGACAAGTAAGTCCACATAGCCTAAACTTTAGGTAAATTATATGCGGAGCAAAGAAGGAATTCTCATGTTTGAAAAAATTTGTTATACATTAATGGTAATCGCTTTAATTATCATCGCTGTTGTTTACATTGTATGTTACTAAAATAAAAAGAACTGACTATGTCAGTTCTTTTTTTGTGTTCTTATCCTAGCTTTTGTAATTCGTTAATTTGTGTATCGCTTAGTTGGTAAAGAGTATCAAAAACGGTATTCAAGAATGTGTAGGGTATTTTTTCAGTGCTTTCACCAGCAATTTCGCCGGCAATACTTAAGATGCTTGCTGCTAGAACTGCTGAATCTAAACTATTATCAACCGCTAAACAAGCGCCTAAAATGCCGTCTAACATATCACCACAACCGACGTTAACCGCGAAATAAGGATGACCGTTTTGAACTTCTACGACCTTTTGACCATCGGAAATGACATCGACTACCCCTGATAATAGGCTGATACAGTTAAATTTCTTGGCAACTGCTTTGGTGATTTCGTGTAAATCGCCGTCACCATCACCGGCATCAATACCTTGGGCGTTCCATTCGATGTCAGCTAAAAAGGCCAATTCACCGGCGTTACCACGAACACCATTAAACTTAACTTCTTTTGCTACTTTTGCGAAGTTATCCTGGCGTAATTGAGAAGCGCCAATCGCGACAGGGTCAATTATGACCGGAATTCCTTTTTGGTTGGCGTACTTACCAGCAGCGATTGATTTTTCAACGTCATCATCATTAGATGATCCCATATTGATGACTAGGGCGTTAGAAATGTTGACTAAATCAGCGGCTTCTTTAATGTCGTCAAACATGATAGGAGAAGCACCGATGAAGTTAATAGCGTCTGCCACATGTTGCGGGGTAACCATGTTAGAAATATTTAAAATAATGGGTGATTGATCACGTATTTGTTTAATAGTAGTCATTATAGTTCTCCTTTAAGGGTGCTGATTGTTTTGGCAAAGTTATTAGTTTTAGTAATTGCTGATATGACGGAGATACCGTCCACATCTGTAGATAAGACATCGTGGACATTATTTAAATGAATGCCACCGATAGCGACAGCAGGGTGGTTAGCTAGTGCGTATAGTTGCACTAGACTATCGATGCCAATTGCTTCTTTGACGTGTGCCTTTGAATTAGTCGCAAAAATGGGACCAATTCCGATGTAGTCTAATCCATCGATTTTATTAGCGGCGCTAACTTCGTTTTGATCATGGGTCGATAGCCCGATAATCTTATCGCTACAAGTACTGATAACTTGTTCAATCTTAGTGTCATCTTGACCAACGTGAATTCCGTCGGCGTTGACTGCGCGCATTAATTCGATGTCATCATCAATAATGAAGGGAACTCCATATTGATTAGTAATCGTTTTAAGTTTTTGTGCGACTGCGACTTTATTTGCAAATGGTAATGTTGAACTATCCTTTTCACGGTATTGAAACATCGTAATCCCATTTTGACAGGCATTTTCAACAATCGAAATTAATTCATCAACATCATGGTTAGTGTTTTGACTTCCAGCAATGAAGTAGACCTTTAATTGTTCTGGACTAAAATGCATTTTCAGCCCCCCAATGGTTAAGTGGGCCGTGTCCATGGCCGACTAAAATTTCTGATTGTAAAATTTTATCAATGTAGGTTTTACCTTCAATGATGGCATTTTCGACAGAGTTGCCTTTTGCTAAACTAGCGACAATTGCTGATGATAAGGTATCACCAGTACCGTGTTTTCTGACGGTGTCGTATTTTGGACTTTCCATAATAAAACTATCGCCGTTTTCTAACAGAACATAGTCTTCAATCAAATCACCACTTTGGTGCCCACCTTTAATAATGACGTTCTTAGCGCCGAGTTGTTGAATAAAACTAGCAGCATCAATTACATCATCTTTAGTTTCAATCGGTTTGTTATACATAATTTGGGCTTCCGGTAGATTAGGCGTCACGATATCAGCCAATGGCAATAAGTCATTGATAATGGCGTGAATTCCTTGATCATCTAATAAGCGGGCACCACCTTTGGCGACCATTACAGGGTCAACCACTAGGGGATGGATATTATGTTTTTTAACGTTTCTAACTACAGCGCCCACTCTGATTTGGTCAAATAACGCCCCAGTCTTGGCTGCCTTAATATCGAAGTCATCAAATAAAGAATCGAATTGCGCATCTATCATTTCGACGTCAGTGGGTTGCACCATTTGCACCCCGAGTGTGTTTTGTGCAGTTAAACCAACAACAACGTTAGTGGCGAAGACGTGGTTTTCTTGCATGGTCTTAATGTCAGCTTGCATTCCGGCACCACCACCAGAATCTGATCCGGCGATGGTTAGGGTTTGGGGAACTTCTTTACTATGCATTCTTGTCACCTTCAATCACGTCAGCAAAACGCCAACCTTCTTGATAGAAAGCTTGTTGCCAGAATTCCCATTCTAGTTCAGTACTCTTTAAGAAGTATTGTTTAGCTTCGTTTAAGTCGTCCTCACTTAAGTTGGTAGCTAAGTCGTCAACCATATTGAATAAACGACGGGTTAAATCACCATCACTGGCTTCACCGTCATCCATATAGAAATCAATCCAACTCTTGAACTTGTTAGCGTCAGTGTTTTTACCTAATGCGGTAATTTGTTTGGCGATTTCATTGTATGTCCAAGGACAAGGTAGTAATGCACAAATGATGTTGATTAATTTACCTGATTGAACGGCACGATACATATGTGATTGGTATAAGTATGCCTTAGGACTAGGGGTAGCGTGTTGAAGTGATTCGTATTCCACACCTGCGATATCACAGAAAACGTGATGCGGGTGGATTTCACTATTTAAAATAAAATTGATGTTTTCCGCAAAGAATCGCATATCATCGCGATCATTTAAAAGTGGGATGATGCTAGCGTAAATCTTGATAAATTCTGACAAGTATTGAAAATCCTGTTCGACGTAGAATTTTAGTGCGGCATCATCGACGTGTCCGTTACCGATACCTTGAACGAAGGGATGATCGTAAATAGCCTGTAAGATTGGATCAGCCGCTTTAGTTAATTGATGAGAAAACATGTATGTAAAACCTCCAGAATGCTGCCGAAAATAAAAATACCCTCCTACGCGAGAGTAGAAGGGTACACTTGTAATTTGTTTAATTATTTACAATTGGAGTGCGCCAGACTTCCTTCGCTAGTGTTAACTAGATCAGGTTCAATGGGTATTATCTCAGCCTTGCGGCACCCCAGTGGACAGCAGTTATTTATTTAATTCATATAATAGTATATCGAATTATCGATATTCGGTAAACCACTAGTTTTATAAAATCCGAATATAAATAAAGTTAACTCCGTGAATTGTTCGCTAATTATGTTCGCTAATTATATAGTAGGAATTCGAAATGTAATTGATTTAAATTATCAATAGAAATTGCGAATTCTAATGGATGGGTAGCATTAAGGCTTGCTCCAAGGAAGTTTGCGGTGTGACCCCAACCTGAATCGGCATCATCAAACATCATCGATGCAGTTGATCCATAGATATTTTCTTTGATATTAGCAATGCTATTCTTCTTACCTAATGTGCTTCCGGCCCAATTTTCAGCCCATCCGTTTGAGTTATATTGACCAAATACACTTTTTAGTACGTTTAAGTCGTGATCATTTTGTGTATCAATGTCCCATTTATCTGCGCTATAGCCATTCGCAATTTGGGTTGCGGCTGCTAGTGCGCGGTCGGTTACGATTAATTTTGCTGGGGCTTGATTGTTACTTAATTTTTGACTAAGTTGATTAATTAAATCAGCAGTGTATTGAGAGAGTTCTCTTTGGGTATTGGTATCTAGATTTGTAGGGTTAGCCATTCTTTTAGTGTCACTTGTTTTAGGGTGGAATACATTAACTTTATGGCTTTTCTTGATGAAGTCATTGCTGTAGTTGTCAGCTTGTTCGAATTGGTTAGTACTACTGTTAAAGCTGAATAAGAAACCAGCTGGTGCAACTAATTTATCTGATGCGTTAGCAGTAGGGTGCTTACTGGCACCATATCCGAAAGCATCAACTGAAGAATAGGTAGAGACTTTCTTCTTACTTTTCTTTTTAGCGTGCTTTTTGATAACCACTTTTTTGTGGGTGGTTTTATGACTCGCATAAGCAGTATTTGAACTAGAGTATGAAGAGAAACTTAATGAAAGTACCATAATCATAATCATGTTGATAATGGCAAAACGACTAATTCTGTGCATTTCATACACTCCTTTGTTATTGATGATTTTATGCTACCACAAACGTGATTAGTTAATTCTTAAGAATTGGTAAAAAATTAATTATGTATAGCAACTACATTATGATTGTGCTTTAATTAAATAAAGTAGATTATTGTTACTGATTACGATAGAGGGGTTTAAGATATGAAAAAAAGAATAATGGTTGCTGCACTAAGTGCATTGATAATTCTTCAAGTTATTGTACTTACCAACGTGACAGCTAGTGCCGCTAAAGTTCACAGCGGTCTTCCTAGATTTGCTCGTGGTTATTGGGCATCTAAGAATTTGGTGAAGTACCACAAGTACCGTAACTTTAAGTTGTCTAAGGACACCTTTGCGATTGATGGTATCGATATGGAAGGTGTTAATTACTCATATCTGAAGAGAAACGATACGCATGCTGGATACAGTTTAGGAACCATTATGTACAGCAGCTTTAAGAAAATCGGTAATAATAAGTATCATATCTATGCTAAAAAACAATCTCCTCTTAACTATGCTGATGCTGCTGAAATTACAGCAGTCGGTAAGCACAAAATTAAAGTTAAACTATTCAAAAAAGGCCACCGCAATTTCGGTGGATCCAACTATACTTTGTACAAAATCAATAAACACAGTTACAGTCAACTAGCGAAAAAAGACTAATCATATACAAGGTTTATGTAAAGCTATATAATGATATCAAGATCATGCAAGGGAGTATCTTTTAATATATGCGTAAAGTCAAAAAAGCAATTATTATCACCACCACATCATTAGTTGCGGTATTGGCATTAAATGCCTGTGGCCAAACTAATGCCCAAACTACTAATAATAAAACTACTACTACTAAAGTAGCTAAAGCTAAACAAGTGGGTGTGCATCCATCACCTAATGCATGGAAACGCTCATCAGAAAACAAACCATATCCTAATATGACACTAAAGAACCATAACTGGTTCGATGTTTCGATTAAAGACCAAAGAGTATACGTTAAGAACCCTGCTGGCAAGGTACTATATACCATGCTTTGTTCTACCGGAAATGACAATGGAACTCCACGTGGGACTTTCCATATTCAAGCAGAACGCGGTAGTCACTTCTATAATGCATCATCGAAAGAAGGAGCCAACTACTGGACTTCATTCTTAGACCATGGAGTTTACCTATTCCACTCAGTCCCAGTTAATAAATCCGGTCACTACTTACAAAAAGATGCCCATGAATTAGGGAAAGTGGCCAATTCACATGGTTGTGTTAGACTTTCTATCCCAGACGCTAAGTGGGTTAACTCACATGTCCCAACCGGAACTAAAGTCGTTATTCATTAATATAAACAAAAAGACGTTCGATAAAACGAACGTCTTTTTTAGTGGACAAATAAAATGTCCAATAGTAATAATGTCATCACGACGATTACGCCGATAATACATAAAATATTTTTGTTTCTAAATGAATATTGCTTCTTATATAAACCAATTAATAATGTAATTAAAGCGATAATTCCAATCACATACATAATGATTAATTTAATTTGCACTGAAATATCGTTAGCTATCAATTTATTCACCTACGATTATTTGGTTAATAATTGGTATGCATAACGAGCAGTCCAAGGATGACCATTTTCACGCATATGAATCACACCACGTTTTTCAAAACCGTTTGAATCTATAACGTGTTGCATACCTAGATTTTCAGGATGAGTATCGATTCGGATGTCCTTGAATCCTAGGACACGAGAAACGGTAATTAATCCACTAACTAATTTTTCTGAAAGGTGTTGGCCACGGAACTCATTTGAGATGGCAACGCGGTGAATAGCAGCGTAGTGAGCTTCAGAACCGTTAACCCACTCACCGTCTTCGATCTTTAAGTAGTTAGGATCAATCCCTTGGTGAATAGTTGCAGTACCGGCTACTTGGCCGTTAGTGATTAACACGTAGTTGATTCCATCTTTAATGTCTTTGATTAAATCTTCGTCAGCTGGATAACCATGTTGCCATTGGTCGATTCCTTGTTCATGTAAGTATTTAATTGCTGAATGAATAATATCCAAAATTGCTGGTAAATCTTCTTCAGTAGATTTCTTCAAGTATGTTGCGGGCATTTTTACACTTCCTTTATGAAAATTATAAGACAAAAGTATATAGAAAAACGTTGCAATTTGCAACGTTTGTAATTTTTATCTATTAATAGGATACCGCAAAATGCTGATTAGTAAACCAATTAGCTATGGTAAAGAAATCTTCATTGCCATTCCCATACCGCCTCCGATACAGATAGTTGCTAATCCATTTTTGTTGTTGGTTCTTTGCAAGTTGTAGATTAGTGAACCGATGATGCGTGCACCAGAATCACCTAAGGGATGTCCCATTGCGATGGCACCACCTGAAATATTTAGCTTATTCATATCAATTTTGTAATCTTGAGCAACTGCAAGGACTTGGGCAGCGAATGCTTCATTTAATTCTACTAAATCAATATCATCCATTGATAAGTTTAGTTTTTCAAATAACGCTTTAGTAGCATCGTATGGTGCGTAACCCATGTAGTCAGGATCGCATCCAGTTTCCGCATATCCATCAATTACTGCTAGTGGAGTCACATTTAAACGTTTAGCAGCCGATTCACTCATTAATAGTAATGCTGAAGCACCGTCATTTAAACTAGCAGCGTTTCCAGCAGTTACACTACCATCTTCTTTAAATGCAGGACGAAGTTTGTTTAAAACTTCTACAGAGGTATCACGACGAATGTTTTCATCTTGCTTCATAATATAGGATTCTTTTTTTGTTTTAATTTCAATTGGCACGATTTCTTTATCAAAGAAACCATTATCAAATGCATTGACTGCTCGCATATGTGATTGATATGCAAATTCATCTTGTTGTTGACGACTAATATTAAACTTTTTAGCAACGTTTTCAGCTGTGATCCCCATTGGTTGATGGTTGAATGCATCAGTTAGTGCATCCTGGTTTAGTGAATCAATTAAGGTAACATCACCAAACTTGTGCCCTCTTCGCATATTCATATTTAAAAATGGTGCGTTGGACATGCTTTCTACTCCACCGGCCACAATAACATCAGCGTCTCCCATAGCAATTGCAGATTGAGCATTGCGAACTGCTTTTAATCCGGAACCACAAACCTGGTTGACTGTATTAGCGGTACTGCAGTAAGGGATGCTAGATTTAATTTCGATTTGTCTGGCGATGTTTTGACCAGCGCCTGCTTGAATAACATTTCCAAACACAACTTGATTTACGTCGGAAGGATTGATTCCAGCCTGTTTGATAACAGATTTAGTAACGATCGTTCCTAAGTCAACGGAAGAGAAGTTAGCTAGTGCGCCATTCATCTTCCCTATAGGAGTTCGTTTTGCTGCAGCTATAATTACTTTTTCCATATTATTAATGACGCTCCTTCTTTAATATCTATAACTATAAGTATAATGATTATTTTTATCATTTCTATAATAAAGAATAATTTTTAAGTTTAGTAGAAAGAGGAATATAATCAAATCACAAAATTTTTAACTATTTTCGAAGACGAGTTTAAGTTAAAATGAAATTCTTAAGAAAATCTTAAAAAAGTTATTGACCACTGTGTTTAAAATTGATATGATATTAATCGTTGTTAATTTTCAACAACCAAAAAAATAAATATTAAACAATCTCAAATAACCTGTTGACCTTGTCACTTGGATTTGGTAAGATAGTTTTTGCTGTTGAAAAAGTTGATTGAAATATTCAATCAAAAATATACAAAAAAGTTATTGACTTTTAGTTGCTAAGATGGCATAATATTTATTGTTATCGTCGCTTTTCTAGCGAATATGACAACCCGGTTGATAAAAATTTTAATTATAAAAATATGTTGACTTCGAGTTGACATTCTGATATACTTAAAAAGTTACCTTGAAAAAAGGAAACATCAACAAATTGGTAGATCTTTGAAAACTGAACAAGATTGATAATCGATGATGTGTAAGGAATCTTACAACGAAGTTTGTAAGAATTAAACATTGCGAAGTCAATTCGCTTATAAAATAACAATTTATTCAGAAGAGCTAAGTTAAGC
>NZ_BAABVU010000036.1:0-48277 GCF_040369555.1 Apilactobacillus pseudapinorum | reverse complement strand
GTTCGACTTGCATGTATTAGGCACGCCGCCAGCGTTCGTCCTGAGCCAGGATCAAACTCTCATCTTAAGATGAAAAGCTTAACTTAGCTCTTCTGAATAAATTGTTATTTTATAAGCGAATTGACTTCGCAATGTTTAATTCTTACAAACTTCGTTGTAAGATTCCTTACACATCATCGATTATCAATCTTGTTCAGTTTTCAAAGATCTACCATTTTGTCTTTTTGACGACTTAATAAGTATATCAAAGTTGTGAAACATAGTCAACAACTTTTTTATTCAATTTATAAGTCGTTTTCCTTAACGACAACAATAAATATTATGCCATCTAATGACTGTAAAGTCAACATGTTTTTATATTTATTTTTTCGTTTTGTTTTTTCAAACAACATTTAATATATTATCAATTTTGTGGAACATCGTCAACCGATTTTACAAAAAAAGAACTTTAAAAATTGAAATTCAATCTTTAAAGTTCTTTTAAAAAAATTATTCTTCTACAGAGTTGTCTTCTGGTCTCATAGTTGGGAACAATAGAACGTCTCTAATTGATTCTGCATCAGTTAATAGCATTACCAGACGATCAATACCGATACCTAGTCCACCAGTTGGTGGCATACCGTATTCAAGAGCTTCAACGTAATCTAAATCGACTGGTTGAGCTTCATCGTTACCGTTTGCTTTTTCTGCAGCTTGTGCTTCAAATCTTTCCTTTTGATCGATTGGATCGTTTAATTCAGAGAAGGCATTAGCGTATTCCATTCCTTCTACGTATAATTCGAAACGATCAGTAAATCGACCATCTTCTGCATTCTTCTTAGCCAATGGAGAAATTTCTACCGGGTGACCGTAAATGAATGTTGGGTTGGTAATCTTAGGTTGAACTTCTTCTTCGAAGAATTCGTTAATGATGTGACCAACAGTCCAGAAGTCTTGGTATTGAATGTGATGTTTATCAGCAAGTTTTCTTGCTTCTTCTAAACTCATTTCTTTCCAGAAATCAATTCCAGTTTCTGCTTTAATTGCATCTACCATGTGTAGTCTTTCAAATGGCTTGTTGAAGTCAACTTCATCCCCACGGTATGAAATAATTCCATTATCAGTAACTACTTTAGCAGCTGTCTTAAAGATACCTTCTGTTTCATCCATAACATCATGGAAATCAAAGTATGCAATGTATGATTCTAATTCAGTAAATTCTGGGTTATGGTTTTGGTCCATCCCTTCATTTCTAAATACTCTACCAATTTCGTATACTCTTTCCATTCCACCAACGATTAGTCGTTTTAAGTGAAGTTCTAGGGCAATACGTAGGTATAAATCAATATTTAATGCATTGTGATGAGTAATAAATGGACGCGCACTAGCTCCACCGGCTTGGTTATGTAGCACTGGTGTTTCTACTTCTGTACAGTCCATTTCATTATCTAGATAATTTCTAATTGCTGAAATAATCTTGCTACGTTTTTGGAAACGGTTAAAACTATCTTGGTTAGAAATTAAGTCCAAGTATCTTTGACGGTATTTTTGTTCTTTGTTTTGTAGTCCATGGTATTTATCAGGTAATGGACGAAGTGCTTTTGATAAGAAAGTAACGTGAGTGGCTTTAACTGTTAGTTCACCCATGTCTGTCTTAATTAAGTCCCCTTCAATTCCTAAATGATCACCTAAATCGGCACGTTTGAAGAAGTGATAGTTATCTTCTCCAACTTCATCTTTTCTTACGTAAAGTTGAATTCTACCAGTACGGTCTTGTAGGTCACCAAAACCTACCTTACCTTTACCACGTTTAGCAACCATACGTCCTGCAATAACTACCTTAATGTCTTTTTCTTCAAGCTCTTCTTTTGAGCAATCCTTGTAGTTATCGTGTAATTGTTTAGCTAAATGAGTACGTTCAAAACGGCTACCAAATGGATCTACGCCTTCTTCTCGTAATTCATTCATCTTTTGGCGACGAACTCGCAATTGGTCATTCATTTGCTTTTCTTGTGCCACAGTAAAACCTCCATCAGAATAAATTATTATATCTATTTACATAATACCATAAAATATATCAAAAAATTAGATTTCACTTAAATCTGCATTTTTTGCTTGTCTTTTATGAGTCTTTTCAACAAATTCGTCGAAAATATCAATCATTTCTTGTTCTGTTTCTGCATTGTTTAATGCTACCTTAGCTCTAGCAGAATGTGAAATTCCCTTTAGGTAGTATGCAGCTTGTCCTCTAAATTCACGAGGACCTGTAAAGTCACCTTTAACCCCTACTAAACGGTGTAAATGTTCCTTAGCAGTTTCGATTCTTTCATCTACTGAAGGTTCTTCTAGCAATTCACCAGTTTCTAGGTAATGTCTAGTTTGTTCTAGCATCCAAGGGTTTCCTTCTGCTGCACGACCAATCATAACAGCATCAGCACCAACTTCGTCTAACATCTTTTTAGCTTCTTGTGGTGTTCTAACATCCCCATTACCCATGAAAGGAATTGTTAATGCATCCGCAACTTGTTTTAAAACGTTCCAGTCAGCATCACCAGTGTACATTTGTTTTCTAGTACGACCGTGCATAGCGATTGCAGATGCGCCGGCTTTTTCAGCCATTAAAGCATTTTGAACAGCGTAAACGTGGTCTTCATCCCAACCAGTTCTCATCTTAACAGTTACTGGTTTCTTAACAGCATCAGTAACGTATGAAACCATTTCATATACCTTGTTTGGGTCTAGTAACCATTTTGAACCTGAATCAGATCTAATTACCTTGTTTACTGGACAACCCATGTTGATATCAATAATGTCTGCTTCAGTTTCTTGGTCGATAAACTTCGCACCTTCAACTAAAGTTTCCTTAGTACCACCAAAGATTTGAATACTCATTGGGTGTTCCTTAGGATCGATATCTAACATACTTAAGGTCTTCTTATTCTTGTGCATTAGTCCACGGTCAGAAATCATTTCACAGACTACTAAACCAGCACCAGATTCTTTACAAATCATTCTAAAAGCAGTGTTAGTTACCCCCGCCATGGGTGCAACTACAACTTGATTAGGGATTGTAACGTCTCCTATTTTCCATTCCATTTTATTCACCTCTATTAAACACATCTAATATGATAAATATAATATCACACTAATTAATAAACTACCTAACAACAATTACGCATCTTTATTACTACTTAAAAGCGCTCTTAAATCATCTTCAGTATAATTATATTCACTTTGACAGAAATTACATACTACTTTTGCACCATGATCTTCATCAATCATCGCTTGAATTTCGTCATCGTTAATTCCTGAAATTCGATCAGCAAATTTTTCTTTTGAACAATCACATCTAAACTCAACTGGCATGTTTTGTAAAATATCGATGTTATCTTCACCAAAGATTAATTTCAAAATATCTTCTGGTTTTTGTTTAGATAAGAATAATTCTGAAATCATTGGAATTGATTTTAATCTTTCTTCCAACTTCGCAATTGCATCTTCAGATGCACCTGGTAATACTTGAATTAAGTATCCACCAGCAGCACCAATTGTACCATCTTCATTTACGTATACAGACACGCCCACAGCTGATGGGATTTGTTCTGATTGAGCAAGATAGAAAGTAAAGTCGTCACCAATTTCTCCAGAAACTAATTGAACGTTACTTACGTATGGTTCGTCACCACCTAGGTTCTTCATTACTTCAAGACTACCTTGACCAACAGCTCCACCTACGTCTAGTTTGTGGTGGGCATTTAATGGTAAGTCCACACGAGGGTTGTGAATGTATCCTTTCACGTGACCGTTGGCGTCAGAATCAATCACGATGCCACCAGCGGGTCCATCGCCCAAGATTTTAACGGTCATTGTTTCTTTCCCTTTAAGCACAGAAGTTGATAGTAATAAACTAGCAACCAATGAACGGCCTAATACCGCTGATGATACTGGCCATGTTTGGTGATCCTTTTGGGCTTCACTAACAACGCCAGTAGCTTCCATGGCATATGCTCTAAACATTCCATCTTTAGTTACACTTTTAGTTAAATAATCAGTCAATTTTATTCCTCCTAATCACCTAAAAAAGCGTGAGTCAAATAAATTCAACCCACGCTTTTATTAGTTAGTCTTCATCATTGTTTTCTTGATGTTGATTTTCTTTTTCTTCTAGTTTTGCTTTGCTTTCTTCAAAAGAAGAATCTTCGTTAGTTTCTTCTTCTTCAGGCATCTTACCTGTACGGTATAGACTTAAGATTTGCTTTTCGTCTAGAGTTTCGTATTCAAGTAATGCATCAGCAATTGCCTTATGTTGTTCACGGTGTTGTTCAATAATATCATGAGCTTGACCATGTGCTTCATCAATGATGCGTTTGATTTCTTCATCAATGATTGCGGCAGTCTTTTCAGAGTATCTTCTTGCGTATGGGTCATCACTTGGGTTAACTAATTGAACAGTTCCTAGTTTTTCACTCATACCATATTGAGTAACCATTGAACGGGCTAAGTTAGTAGCTTGTTCAAAGTCATTTGAAGCACCTGAATCTAGAGAGTCGAAGACGATTTCTTCAGCAGTTCTACCACCCATTAAACCAGCAAGTTGTTCCATTGCATTCTTCTTAGATAAGAAGTATTGGTCTTCTTTAGGTAGCATAATTGCGTATCCTCCAGCACGTCCACGAGGTACGATAGTTACCTTATGAACGACACGGGCATCGTTTAATACTAAACCAACAATCGCATGTCCTGCTTCGTGGTTAGCAACGATGTTTCGTTCTCTCTTACTTACCGCTTTATCCTTCTTAGCAGGACCAGCGATTACTCTATCTTCAGCTTCATCCAGTTCAGCTGGGCCAATTTCAGACTTGTTTCTTCTAGCAGCTAGTAAAGCAGCTTCGTTTAACAAGTTAGCTAAATCAGCACCTACGAAACCAGGTGTTTGTTGAGCAATTGCGTGTAAGTCAACGTTATCAGCGATTGGCTTGTTCTTAGCATGGACCTTAAGAATTGCTTCTCTACCTTTAACGTCTGGATAACTAACAAGTACCTTACGGTCAAAACGACCTGGACGAGTTAACGCAGGATCCAATACATCAGCACGGTTAGTAGCAGCAATTACGATTACACCATCATTACCTGAGAAACCATCCATTTCAACCAATAGTTGGTTCAATGTTTGTTCTCTTTCATCATGGCCACCGCCCATACCGTTTCCACGTTTTCTACCAACAGCATCAATTTCATCAATGAAAATGATGGCTGGAGAATCTTTCTTAGCTTGTTCGAATAAGTCACGAACACGGCTGGCACCAACCCCGACGAACATTTCAACGAAGTCAGAACCTGAAATTGAGTAGAATGGTACGCCTGCTTCACCAGATACGGCTTTAGCAAGTAAAGTCTTACCAGTTCCTGGAGGTCCTTCTAATAGGACACCATGTGGAATCTTAGCGCCTAACTTAGTGAACTTCTTAGGATCTTTTAGGAATTCAACAACTTCAACAAGTTCTTGTTTTTCTTCCTCTTCACCAGCAACATCACTAAATCTAACATCACTCTTAGTTGGCTTAGCTTTTGACTTACCAACACCCATGATGCCACCTTTACTACCATTCTTACCACCCATTTGGTTCATCATAATAAAGAAGAACACGATGATAATTAACATTGGTAATAATGAGAAGATTAGGTTTGACCAAAAACCGCCATCGGTATCTGCACCCTTAGCGCCCATCTTAACGCCGTTCTTCTTCGCATATTCAGTGATTTCATTGATAGTACTATTGTTCTTCAATACCTTAGTCTTGAATGAAGAAACTTTAGTTTCACTCTTAGCACCAGTAAATAAAATACTGCTGTTAGAGTCTGATTTCACGCTTTGAGCTTTTCTGTATTCACCAGAAACGGTGTATACACCATTTTCAGGTTGAATTGAGAAACTCTTAATTTTATTATCTTTTAGTTCTTGAACAAACTGGCTTGATTGTAGTTCTTGAGTTTGAGGTTGACCATTCTTAGATGTAACAAAGAAGGTAACTCCCAAGACTATTAAGAAACAAACAATGTAAAACAGGCTGTTCTTGAATAATCCTTTGTTGTTATTATGCATCAATTGCCTCCTGTGTTTAATGCTTGTCTATGTATTAAAAATTACGTGGTGAGACCGCCACTTTCTTCAATACATTACATGAAACATATATTATCATTTTTCAAACAAATACTCCATTTATTTGTCTGAATATACTTCTGGTTTTAGCACACCAACATATGGAAGATTACGATACATTCCTTTGTAATCCAATCCGTATCCAACAACGAATTCATTTGGTACTTCTAGACCAACATAATCAGCCTTGGCATCAACTACACGGCCTTCTGGTTTATCCATTAAAGTACATACCTTAATTGATTTGGCACCACGTTCAGCCAATAGATCTTCTAGATATTTTAGAGTACGACCTGTATCAATGATATCTTCCATAAAGATAACATCACGTCCTTTAACATCAAGTTCAACATCTTTAACTAGTTCAATTGATCCGCTAGATGCTGTTCCTCCGTGATAACTTGAAACATCGATAAAATCGATATCAATGTATACGTCCATTTCTCTTACAACATCAGTCATGAAGAAAATGGCACCCTTTAATACACCTATTACAATTGGCTTTTTCCCTTTATAGTCTGAAGTAATTTGTTGTCCTAATCTGCGACAAGCGTCTTGAATATCTTCTTTGCTATACAAGGTTTTTAGAATGTCGTTGTTCATTAGCTGCTCCTTCCACATCGTTATTATTTAATTATTAATGCATATTTTTGTTTCTGCACATCCGTCTTAAAAACTGACTCACGATAGCCTAAGATAGCTAATACTTGTCCATTACTGTCTACCAGCGTTTGGGACATTTTGCGATCTTCAAACGGGACTTTACTATTAATAAAGACACGTTTGGCTGCCTGATGTCCACCATTTTTAAGCGTGACTTTGTCATCGTTTTTGGTTGGCTGTACATTGATTGGAAACTGTTCATCACTAAGATAAATAGTCGCCTCTCGTTTGTTTAATTCATCATGGTAATCTGACTTATCAGTAAGCATCCACTTAAATTGATTAGCAGAATACCATTGATTCAATGTTACCACAAATCGCTCATTTTTTAATCCTGATATTTGCTTTTTAACCATTTTTTCGACAAAAAAATAGTTATATTGCTTTTTCATGACAAAATTCTGTGCTAATTGCACCTCACCCTGTGGTTTAGTTCGGTTATTGAGCAACTGCATAATTTGTTTAATTAACGCTAAATTAAATTGATTAGGAATATTTTCATTCAAAATCAAATCAATTACACCCTGCTGAATAAACTCTGGACAACTTAATAATTGATTTAAGTCATACTTATTTTCCATATTAATTTCTTGCACAATTTGCTTAATTAAGTACTCATTTTGTTTATGCATTAATTCGACTTGATTGGCAAAACTTGCGATATGGTCGACCCCCTGTGGATTTTCCATTTCAATCAGAGGCATTAGTTGGTGTCTCATCCGATTTCTCGTGATTTCTAAATCTTGATTAGTCTCATCTTCATACCATTTAATTGAATTATCGATGGCGTATTGTTTTATTGCTTGCTTCTTAAAATGCAATAACGGTCTGACTAATTGATAGCCATGAAAATCTCTAACTTCCTTAATCCCACTTAAATAATTGATAAAAGTTCCACGAATTAATCGCATCAATACCGTTTCAGCTTGATCATTTTCGTGATGCGCCGTAATTAAAGCATCTGCATCATATTTTTGTAAAACTTGTAAAAAGAAATCATATCTAAACTTGCGCGCTGCTTCTTCCACTCCGGTTTGTGGATGTTTGTTTACATCCCAAGCACTCACCTCAAGCGTTAAACCGTGTTCTGCACAAAACGTTCTAACATATTGTTCCTCTTCATCACTGACGGATCGTAACTGATGATTAACGTGGGCAACCACAATCTGTGGGCGATTCTCAGTTGGTAAGTTCATCATTAAGTTCAATAAACTCATCGAATCCACCCCAGCTGAAACACCAATTACGACGGTTTGTTTGGGAGTAAACCAATGATGATTTTTTAAATGTAAATTAAATTGTTGCTGTAATTTTTTTGGCTCATCCATCCCAAACTCATCCTCCTTTACATTTTTAGGTAAAAATAAAATGATTAAGGTTTCCCCCAATCATTTTTTATGATTAGCTACGACGACCGCCACGGCCTCCGCGCTTACCTTCTGTATTCTTCTTGATTGTTGCTAAACGACTTTCACTTTCCTTTAAGAAACTGTCCATTAAGTCGTCAAAATTAGCTTTATTATTTTTATGGTTATCATTATGATGACGATTATCACCGAACTTACCATGAGTTGAACGATTGTTGGCCATCTTAGGTTGTGCTGCTGGCTTTTCTTTTGGTGCCGGTTTATCAGTAGCTTGTCTGATTGATAATGCAATCTTACCATCATCGCCTACGCTTAAAACCTTAACCTTAACGTCGTCGCCAACCTTTAATACATCTTTAATTTCTTTGATATAGCCATCAGAAATTTCACTAATGTGAACCAATCCTGTTTTGTGTTCGCCTAGATCAACAAAAGCACCAAAATTAGTGATTCCTGATACTTTGCCGGAAACTTTTGCTCCAACTTCAATTGCCATAAAAAAAATGTTCCTCCTAGAAATGATTAGTAATTTAAGTATAGCACCATTCAAATGATAATTGTATAAAAAAAACGGTATTTTTTCATACCATTTTAATTTTGGGTTACATCTTTTGAAACATCCCCTGGAAGGCTATATACCGTTTCTCCAGGCTTCGTGTAATAGTATCTTTCGCGAATGATTTTTTGGATGTAATCATTATCATGCAACTGCTTAATATTTTCTTTTAATTTCTTATTATCAACTTTACTCTTCTTTAGTTCTTGTTGAGATTGGACTTGCTGCTCAGAAATATTTCTCACCTTTTGTTTAGTTGAGATAATTTGAAAGGTTAGAACCGCAAATATTAAGAGGAATGTTGACACTAGAATAATTCCACGTTTTTTTCTACTTTTTAGAATTTCTTTGTGTCTAGACTGTTTCATTCTAGTATATTGATTATCTAGTTGATGAACGTTGTTCACAGCCATATCGATTCCTCCTCTCAAATTACTATTTATTAGTATAATTGATTCCTTAAAAAAATAAACAAACAATTAGCTTTTTTAATGTAAATTTAATTATTCTTCAAAAAAGTCACGTTCATACTTTTCATCCAAGACAGTGTACATTCTATCGGCATCTGCTTTCTTGGTTGTTTCAAATAATTGATTTACTTGAACCGTTAAGGTTTTGTTACCAAATTTAATCACTAACACATCGTTAGACACCACATTAGATGATGACTTAGCGACACGGTCATTGATGGTAATTCGACCTTGATCAGCGATATCTTTCGCTACTGTTCTTCTCTTAATAATTCTTGAAATCTTCAAAAATTTATCTAATCTCATTTTTTAATCCCCACTTATCTATAAACTTATTTATTACTGGGACTGATTGCCATTCTTGATAAGTTAATAATTTCATCTTGATTGCGAGTCCACCAAATACTGCTGCCCCAACTGGGATAAATAATACTAACCAGATGATGGCTTGTAATCTACTACTATGGATAAATACGTATTGTCCTAGTAATTGCATTAATCCTAATTCAATTACCAACATCGTAATCGCCATAATGGCTAGTTTAAACATAAATGACCATTTTTGTTCGATATTAACAATTGTCTTCGGCGCAAATTTAACGGTGAATATTAGCATAATCAATAAACTAACCACCGTTGAAATACTTGCTCCACTAATTCCCATATAGATTACCATTGTTTGCGTGATTAATAATTTCAACGTTAAACCAATTATAATCGATATAATCGTCACCTTAAAATGATTAGCACTCTGCAAAATACTACTATAAATGGTAATCATTGTAGTTAAAATGACACTAATCATAAAAATACTGATGGTTGTATTTTGTTGAACACTGTTGAACAACAAACGATTAATCAGTGGCATTAAACTAATCATCCCTACTGCTACTCCCACTGTTAAAAACATGCTAACGCGGAGCATTTCTGATGCCAAATGGTGAAATGATTTCAGTTCCTTTTTTCTGTATGCCAAACTTAATGACGGTAAAATGGCCGAAGCAAATGATGTTGCAATCACTAATCCTAATTGAACTAGTGGTTGGCCACGATCATAAATTCCCTTAACCACCTGTGAGTCTAACATAGATAAACCATTCATAATTAATCCCTTTCGCACAGTAAAGGAATCAATTAACTGCATTAATACCATCAAAGATGATAGTAAACAAATGGTTCCCCCTTCAAATACCATTCGTTTGATTAATACTCGATAGGATAAGACCTTGATTTTCGGTAATTTTTTAATGTCCTTAACATAGTACTTAACTAAAATTGCGACCGAGAATAATTCGGCTACCGGCGTTGCAATCATTGCATACGTTCCAATTGTATATGGATCAATGCCATGATGAACTCCAATGTAGGCTGCCAAGATAATCAATCCCACTCGAATGATTTGTTCAATCACTTGAGAATACGCGGTTGGTTTCATGACTAAGGTAGCCTGAAAGTATCCCCTTAAACAAGCTAGAATTGGCATCATCAGAAACATCCAACTAACCGCACGAATCAAACTATCTAATCGAATGTCACCCATCATTGCCGCAATTGATGTCGCTTTAAGCTGAGCGACCAAAAAGACGACGATTCCAAAGATTGCCAATACAATAAAGATTTGGCGTAATAGCCCCTTTTGCTGTTCGATTGAATCTTGTTCTGATATCACTTGTGAAATCAGCATTGGCATTCCACTTAACGCAAACACCATTCCAATTCCATAAATTGGATAAACCTGTTGAAAAACATAAAAGCCCACATCTCCGACTAAGTTTTGAAACGGTACTCTGTATACGGCACTTAAGATCTTACTGATTAAGGATGCAATTGATAAAATCATTGCACCCTTCATAATAATCGCTAATTTATTTTCATTTTTCATTATTTAAGTTTCCTGTGTGTTCTTTATCTAATGCCACGACGAATTTAGTTAATTCAGCTAACCATTCTTGTTCTTCCATATTTGGTTGAATAATCAATGTCACCTGCATCTTATTGTTGGCAGTTCCGACCATTGATCTAAAGTTAGTTTGGGCAATCGCTTTTAAAACTTGTTTACTATCATAAAATTCTGTTCCAATTCTCGATAGTGTAATCACAATTTGTTTTGGTACTTGGCGAATCTTTTCAATTAGTGATGCATCTGCATACATTTTAATTCGACTAATCGTTAATAGATTTTCGACTGCCACTGGGTAGTCACCAAAACGATCAATTAAATCAGATTGTAATTCACGGTATTGGTCATCATTTTGCATTTGACGAATTCGTTTATACAATTCGATTTTTTGTTGCGAGTCATCAATGTAGTCACTAGGTAAGTACGCTTCGACATCCATTTCAACGGTTGTGTCGACACGTTGTTCTGCTCGTTTACCACGTTTAGTGGCGACCGCATCCGCTAGCATTTGAGTATACATATCATAACCGACTGAATCGACGAATCCTGATTGTTGCTTCCCTAATAGGTTTCCTGCCCCACGCAATGATAAATCACGCATCGCAATCTTAAAACCAGATCCCAATTCGGTGAAATCACGAATGGCTTCCAATCTGTTTTCAGAAACTTCGGTTAACACCTTATTTGGTTTATACATAAAGTAAGCATAGGCAACGCGATTGGAACGACCAATTCTTCCACGAATTTGATACAACTGAGATAATCCCATGTGGTCAGCATCTTCGACGAATAACGTATTCGCGTTTGGAATATCGACCCCGGTTTCAATAATGGTAGTGGTTACTAACACATCATATTCCCCGTTGACGAAATCATATAGAATCGTTTCTAATTGGTTTTCAGTCATTTGACCATGAATATAACTAATTCGTGCATCTGGTACCAACGCTTGTAGTTTCATCACCGTTTCTTCAATATCAGAAACTCGATTATGCATGAAGAAGACTTGCCCACCACGATGCATTTCACGCGTAATGCCTTCTCGAATTGCACCGGCGTTTTCTTCCATTACATAGGTTTGAATTGGATAACGGTTTGCTGGTGGAGTTTCAATAACTGATAAATCACGTACTCCCATCATCGACATGTTTAATGTTCGAGGAATTGGAGTCGCAGTTAAGGTTAAGACGTCCACGTTGGAACGTAGTTGCTTAATCTTTTCTTTGTGTTTAACCCCAAATCGTTGTTCTTCATCGACCATTAATAGTCCTAAATCCGAAAACTTAATATCATCTGATAATAAACGATGGGTTCCGACAACGATATCGATTGAACCTTCCAGTAAACCAGCTTTAGTTTCTTCAACTTGTTTTTTAGTTCTAAATCTTGATAGCACTGCTACCGATACTGGGAAGCCTTCAAAACGATTGACCATCGTTTCATAGTGTTGTTGTGCTAAAACCGTTGTAGGAACCAAAAAAGCGACTTGTTTGCCTGCTTCGATTGCCTTAAAGGCAGCATGCAATGCTACTTCGGTTTTTCCATAACCAACATCTCCGACCAATAATCGATCCATTGGGTGTGGTTGTTGCATATCACGCTTAATTTCTTCGGAACTCTTCACTTGATCAGGCGTTGGTTGATAAGGAAAGGCTGCTTCAAATTCTTCTTGGTATTCATCATCTTCTGGGAACGCATATCCTTGTTGATTAGAACGTTTGGCATATAGTTCAATTAAGTCATCGGCAATATCTTCAATCTTGCCTTGTACTTTTGACTTCGTCTTTTGCCATTCACTTCCACCCAGTTTGTTCACTCTTGGATGTTTATCTTCGGATGAAACGTACTTTTGAATTAAGTTTAACTGTGTCACCGGAATAAATAACTTGGCATTATTTTGATAAGCAATTGTCATGTAGTCTTGGTGCTTACCATCGACTTCCATTGTTTTCATACCTTCATACTTACCAATCCCATGGTTAGCATGAACAACGTAGTCGCCCGGTTTTAAGTCGGTATAACTCTTAATTCTTTCCGCATTCGAGAAAGTTTGACGACGAGCCCTTTTTTTAAGCACGGTTGTAAACATTTCTGATTCAGTAATTACCGCTAATTGCTTAACCGGTAATTCAAACCCATTTTTCAAACGTTCGTTAACCACTTGCACCTGGTGTTCTAAAATTTCATCGCCATTGGTTTGCGTTGCTTTAATTTCAAAGTCTGCAAGCGTTTGCGTCACCTTTTGCATTCTTGCTTTGTCTTTAACCAAAATAACGACAGTGTCATCTTGTCTGTGCCAACGATCAATTTCGGTCTTCAACAATGGCATTTGACCAAAGAATTTTTGCATTGGACGGACTTTAATATCATTTAATTGCGTTAGTTTTAAGTTTCCTAACCCTTTTTGGAATAATGATAATAAGATTTCTGCTTGTTTAATTTTATGGAAATGTTCTCTAAAATCGACCGTGTATAAATCATTGGCCACGATTTCACCATGTTCAAACTTATCGTCTGCCCATGCTTGTTCTTCTTCGACTAATTGTTGGTTATTTTCTAAAATACGGCTGTAGTCATCAAATAAGACCACGCCATCTTCATCTAAATAATCAAAAATAGTGGTTTCATTATCATAAATTAATTTGGCATACATTAACCAATCAGGTGTGATGACTCCTTGACGGGCATCAGAAAGTAGTTCTCCCACCGTATTCGATAATCTTAGTTGTTGTTCTTCATCTAATAATTGTGGTTGGCGTTTTGCCAATAATGCAGATAGCTTTTCAATCGCTTCATTCTTTTGATCCGAAGTTAACACCATATCGGTTGCTGGTAAAATACTAATCGATTCGATATTTTCCACACTTCTTTGGTTGGAAACATCAAAGTAACGAAGTGAATCCACTTCAGTATCAAATAAATCAATTCGGACCGGATAATCTGAGTTCAGTGGATAAATATCAATAATTGATCCACGGAAAGAGAATTCACCTGGTGCTGCAACCATTTTTTCTGGGACGTATCCCATTTGATAAAGTTGATTTCTGACTTGATCTAAATCAATATCATCTTCAACTTTAATCGTTAAATTAGCAGCTAAAAAGTCATCCGCCGATGGCAAAATCCGCTTAGTTCCAGACACTGAAGTCACGACAATTTTCGGTTTATCACCCAATAAATCTGCCAATGCTTGCACACGGGTAGCTTTATATTCAGGTGAACTAGTTGCGACTTCGGCGGCTAACACTTCTTCGACTGGAAATTCAATTACATCATCTTCATCGATAACGTTTTGTAAATCTTCTACGATATCATCACATCTGGAAAGCGTATCTGTCACAATTAAGATATTCTTTTTAGTTGCGTTAAATAAAGCCGCAATCATCATTGTCTTAGCTGAACCGGATAATCCAGTTACTAACTGACGATGCTTCGGCTGTAAATCTTCTACAACTGTTTCAAACTGTGGTAATTGTGTAAAAAATTGACTTAATTCCAAAACCGTTATCCCCTCTGATTAATTAGTTATACTTATTTTCCAACTTGTTAAAGTCGACTCCATCAATAAATTCTTCGATTGCGTCGACAGTTCGATCTAATGCTGGATCTAAATCGATTCTTTGGTCTTTAGTAAATTGACCTAATACGTAGTTAACGACACTTTCGTTAGTTGGGTGGTCAGTTCCCACTTTGATTCTGTTAAACTTATCAGTTTGTAGGTGCGCAATTAAACTCTTAATTCCGTTGTGACCACCAGCTGACCCATGAGTTCTCAATCTAATTTTGCCGACCGGTAAATCCATGTCATCATATATTACTATTAAATCGCTTAAATCTAACTTAAAGTATTTCATTAATGGTCCGACTGAACGACCTGATTCATTCATGAAAGTTAGTGGTTCAACCAACATTACTTTTTCACCATTAATAGTGGTAGTTCCAATTTTAGCTTCCATCTTTTGAGTATTTAATTCTACTCCATGTTTTTCAGCAAATGCATCGATTGCCATAAAACCAGTATTATGTCTGGTTTCTTTATATTGTGGTCCCACATTTCCTAATCCCACAATCATCTTCATAAAAAAACGCTCCTTTTTCGTAACTATAATATGTAAATTATATCATAGTCTGGACCCTATTATCGGGAGGAAAACCTATCGAAATCTGGAAAAACCTTATATTTTTTCATGCTTTGTAATTACTATTTTCCAAATTAATGATATAATTCAGTTGTAGATTTAAATATGTTTTTGAAGGGATGATTATTGTGGCTTTAAAACATCAAAAAGTTGTTTTAGTTGGTGACGGTGCCGTTGGTTCTTCATACGCATTTGCAATGATGCAACAAGGACTAGGCGAAGAATTCGTCATCGTTGATATTATTAGAGATCGTATCGAAGGAGACGCACTTGATTTAGAAGATGCTCAAGTATTTACTGCTCCTAAGAACATTTACGCTGGTGATTACAGTGACTGTGCAGATGCTGACTTAGTTGTTATCACTGCCGGTGCACCTCAAAAACCAGGTGAAACTAGACTAGATCTAGTTGGAAAGAACTTAAAGATTCTTTCATCAATCGTTCCTGAAGTTGTTAAGTCAGGATTTAAGGGTATTTTCTTAGTTGCTGCTAACCCAGTTGACATCTTAACTTACGGTGTTCAAAAACTTTCAGGTTGGCCAAAGGAAAAGGTTGTTGGTTCTGGTACTTCACTAGATACTACTCGTTTCCAAGTTGCTGTTGCTAAGAAGCTAGGTATTAACCCTGCTGACGTTAACGCCTACATCATGGGTGAACATGGTGACTCAGAATTTGCTGCTATTGACGAAGCAACTGTTGGTTCACGTCCATTACTAGACGTTGCTAAAGATGCTGGCGTAAGCAAAGATGACTTACTACAATTAGAAGATGAAACTAGAAACAAGGCATACACAATCATCAACAAGAAAGGTGCTACTTTCTATGGTGTTGCTACTGCTCTAATGAGAATTTCTCGTGCTATCTTACGTGATGAAAACTCTGTATTACCTGTTGGTGCTCCAGTTAATGGTGAATATGGTCTAACCGATATTTACATTGGTACACCTGCCGTAGTTAACGCTTCAGGTATCAAACAAGTAATCGAAGTTCCACTAAGTGACGAAGAAAAAGCAAAAATGCAAGATTCAGGTAAGACCTTAAAGGAAACTGCCGAAAAAGGTATGGATGCTTTAAAATAATCTAATTTATAAATTAGATTATTAAAGTCGAGGTGCATTGCGCCTCGACTTTTTCTTTGGAATTAAATCATATTTGTCAACACATTAATTTAGTTTTATGTTAGAATTAGATTATGAGAAAAATTCTAATAAATAAAAGGGAGGTCTCAATATGCTTTTGAAGTCATTAGTTAAGCCTAAAGGGAGTTTAGTTACTGTTTCCGAAAATGTTTCATTAGAGGAAGCGTTAAAAACATTAGAAGATTCAGGATACAGATGTATCCCTATTCTAGATGAAACTGGAACCATTTT
The DNA here is from genome assembly GCF_040369555.1 of Apilactobacillus pseudapinorum. Lineage (NCBI taxonomy): Bacteria > Bacillati > Bacillota > Bacilli > Lactobacillales > Lactobacillaceae > Apilactobacillus > Apilactobacillus pseudapinorum. Next base: position 31,673 of record NZ_BAABVU010000036.1, on the reverse strand, counting down.
TAGAGGTAACATCTATAAAATGCATATCTACCGTCACAAATCACGAGGTGGTGATATGTCACAACCTGTTACTACACTATTAAAGAATGCTACTAAGTTTATTAACGTGAACTCAGCATTCTTCCACATTTTCTTTTCAATCAAAGACTTACCATACATTTCTGTTTTAGATGATAATAATCGTTTTTATGGTATTTTAACTCATACTCGATTATTGGATATGCTATCACAATCATGGAACATCAACGTAGGTAGTTATGTGGTCACAGTTTTAGCTCCAGGTAATCGTGGCGATCTTGAAGCAATGTCTAAGATCATTACTAAATACACTGCAATTGCCAGCGTTATCAGTTTAGATGCGCAAGAAGGCGAACTAGTTCACAGAGTTATGTTCACCCTCCCTGCAGATGTTAATTTAGAGTTACTAAAACGTATTACTGCTGCTCTAGAACGTAAAGGTTTTAGAGTTGCTGAAATCGAAGATTTAGCTGACGAAAAATAATCATCACCAAAACAAAAAGGATGCGAATAATTCGCATCCTTTTTTTATGTATATTATTACTGAACACCCACACTTAATTTCAGCGCTTCGTCTACCCGTTTCATAAACTTATCACTTAAATGATCAACTCGATCATGTAATCGTTGCTTATCAATTGTTCTAATTTGCTCTAATAAAATGACTGAATCTTTTTCAATTCTAGTCTTATCAGCGCTAATTGCCACATGAGTAGGCATCTTTGGTTTTGAAATTCTAGCAGTAATTGCGGCTACAATCACGGTCGGACTATAGTGGTTACCGATATTATTTTGCACAATCAATACCGGTCTCATCCCACCCTGTTCTGAACCAACAACAGGTGATAGGTCAGCATAAAACACATCGCCACGTTTAATTTCAACGTTAGCCATTGTAAACATCCCCTATCCATTCTTAACTTCATAAAAAACAATCTAATCTATCGTAATGCTTCTAAAGATCATCACATAATGTGAACTCTTCAGATATTTCACGGTTAATTTCGGTCATCTCAGTATATCCAGCAATTAATCCCTTAATGATCATATAATCATTGAAGTAAGGACTAATCACAACCTTACTTTGACTTAATTTTAAGTCATTACAAGTATGATTGGAACTGGCTTTTAAAACAGAAATACGATTTACTGAGTAAACAAATTGATTTTTTGCTGGCATTTTGATCTCCTCAAAATCATTATTTGACAATAATCCGTGGGAGTCTGTTTGTAAATAAGCAAGCTACCTCATAATGAATTGTATCACAATATGTGGCAATATCTTGCAAAGAAATATTTTCTTCACCATCTTGACCCACAATTGTAACCTTCGTTCCAACAGGAACCGGTTCATCTAAACGAATCATTAGCTGATCCATACAAATTCTTCCAACAATTGGACAAAACTTACCGTTTACCAATAGTTTGAATCCTTGCAATTTTCTCACAATTCCATCGGCATAACCAACCGGAACTGTGCCAATCCATTCAGCAGCCGGTGCCACATAAGTTGCACCGTAGCCAACAGCTCTACCCGCTTCAATCTTCTTACAATAAACAATCTCACTAGTTAAGCTCATTGCTGGCTTTAAATAAAATGGTTCCGTTAATTCTCCACCTGATGGATTTAATCCGTATGTTGCCACCCCAAAGCGAATCATATTCCCATTGCAGCTAGCATGCCATAAACTAGTAGCAGAATTAGACACATGTACATATTTAGGTAATGTATCTATAACAGAAATTAAATCATTAAATCGTTCAACTTGCAAATTAAAATATTCTTCATCTTTAGAATCTGCTTTAGAAAAATGGGTATAAATCCCTTCGAAACACAGATTTGGCGAAGTTTTTAAGTAGTCCATAACTTCTGATAATTCATCTTTAGTTTGGAAACCAATTCTGCCCATCCCGGTATCTAGACCGACATGCACATTTAATTTTGGTAAATCTTTATGTGCTAATAACTCATCAGCCTCTTTTAACCATTCCAAAGAAGAAATGGTCAATGAAATATTATTTTTCGCCATAATGGATACATATTGGACATCGGTTAATCCTAATACCAACACTGGCTTTTCAATCCCAGCTTCTCGTAATTCCAATGCTTCATCTAAAATCGCGACACAAAAACCATCCGCACCCGCATTTTCAGCGATTTTGGCAATATTAACGGCGCCATGTCCGTATCCATTTGCCTTGACTACCACGAATAAATTATCTGAATCTTTTAAACGTTTTCTTTCTTGGTTTATGTTATGTTGCACAGCACTTTCACTAATTAAAAGCTGTGCATTTCTGTGATTTCCTACAACCATATTAATCTTTCCCCCAATTAATAATGGAATATTTATTTCATTGTAAGTCTTTATGTACAAAAAAGCCATTGACTATATCAATATCAATGGCTTTTTTAATTAATCTTTGTTTTTAATTGTAAATGATTTGTTAGGACGTTTGCCGTTTGATGAACGACCACCATTCTTGTGATCATCTCTGTGGTTACCGTTACCACTGTAACGACGACGGTTATTACCATTGCCACCACCACGGTTCCCACGGTATCCACCACCATTACGACGATGGTTACCGCCACCACGGTTACCACGATAGCCACCACCATGACCACGCTTGTTCTTGTTAGGTAATGGTTTTTCAGCAGAGATATGAACCTTAACTTGGTTTCTAGTCATCTTACTTAGTAATACTGATACTAAGTCTTTTGCATCGTATTGTGCTAATAATTCTTCAGCAGAATCAGCAAAAGCATCCATCTTAGTCTTTTCAATTAGTGAACCAATTTCTTTAGTCGCTACTTCTAATTGACCCTTTAGAGCTTCATCAGCCGAAGGTGGTTTTAGAGGTAACATTCTAACCTTAGTTAACTTTTCGATATCTCTTAAGTAACTAGTTTCGTTTGGTTCCACAAAAGTCATTGAAACCCCATGACGTCCAGCACGTCCAGTACGTCCAATTCTGTGAACGTAACTTTCTGAGTCTTGAGTAATGTCATAGTTGTATACATGAGTAACACTTGAAATATCAATTCCACGGGCAGCGACGTCAGTGGCAACTAATACATCAATTTTGTCATTCTTAAAGTCTTTCATGATTTGTGAACGACGGTTTTGTGTTAAATCACCATGAATTCCGGCAGCACGGTAACCGCGTAATAGAAGTCCCTTAGAAACTTCATCAACACGACGCTTAGTACGACAGAATACGATAGTAACCTTTGGTGCTTGAATATCAAAGAAACGAGTCATGATATCAAACTTTTCAAATTGTTTTACACGAATGTAGTATTGATCAACTAAATCAGTGGTTAATTCTTTGGCTTTGATAGTAACTTGTTGTGGGTCTTTCATAAATTGAACCCCAACACGCTTAATTTGAGCAGGCATAGTTGCTGAGAATAGCAATGTTTGTCTGTCTTCTGGAACTTGTTTGATGATACTTTCGATATCATCTAAGAATCCCATGTCTAACATGTCATCAGCTTCATCTAAAACCAATGTCTTTACATGATCTAATTTCAAAGTCTTTCTGTTAATGTGGTCTAATAAACGACCTGGAGTACCTACCACGATTTGTGGACGGCGTTTCAAACTTTGAATTTGTCTTCTGATGTCAGAACCACCAAAAACTGATACAGCCTTAACGCCCTTTTCTTTTCCGAAGCGACTAATTTCGCTTTGTGTTTGAATAGCTAGTTCACGAGTTGGTGAAATAACTAAAGCTTGAACATTCGGATTGTCTAAATCAACATGTTCAATAATGGGAAGAGCAAAAGCGGCAGTTTTACCTGTACCTGTTTGTGCTTGTCCCAAAACATCCTTACCTTGTAAGGTCAAAGGAATTGTTTCTGCTTGGATTGGAGTGGCTTCCTTAAAACCCTTGTCTTCAATCGCTTTTAATAGATCTTCTGATAGACCTAATTCTCTAAACTTCAAATATGTTTCCTCCTAAACGAAACATTTTCAATAATACCATCACTAGCTAAGGAAGAATCCGTTCCTGTTGGTGCGCTAATGACTTGATTAAAAAATTCCGTGTTCTAAAAAATGTAACTAGACTAATATAACTCTTTTACCATAATTAAGCAAATTAATTAATCAGTTAATTTAGCTAATAGTTGTTCTAAATGAATTCCGTGACTAGCCTTTAGTAAAACTTCGTCACCTTCATAGATTTCTGAGTTTAATTGTTCATATAAATCATCTAGTTGGTCAGCTTTAAAATAGAATAAATTTTTCGCTGGGTAAACATCTACTAATTTATCGTATAGCACCTTGATTTCATCCCCAATTAAATAAACACTTTGGACCTCTTCAGGGTTAAGTGAATCCTCTAAAGATGCATGCAATTGACTTGATTGATCACCTAGTTCTAACATGTCGCCTAAAACGGCGATTTTACGGCCGCTAATCTTTTCAGCAGTAAATGCCTTCAAAACTTCTTTAACCGCTGTAGGATTAGAATTATATACGTCTGACAGAATCTTTTCGCGCTTAGCTCCTTCAATCCATTCTGTACGGTTATTAGTAAGGTCAACTTCTAATAATGCTTTAGCCATATTTTCTTCACGAATTCTGAATAATGAACCAATCGCAATCGCTACTAACGCATTGTTAACGTTGTATGAACCTAGCATTGGAATCTTAAATTCAGTATCTTCGATTTGTTCTACTTTAAAACTAGTAGCTTGTGGAGTTGATGTAATGTCATATGCAGTAAAGTCATCAGCTTCATTTAATCCGAATGTTTTAGTGAATGGTAAGTTTTCACTACGTTGCACTAATAATGGTTCATCCCCGTTATAAACGAAAATTCCATCTTCTTTTAGTCCGTTCACGATTTCCATCTTTGCGTCAGCAATCTTATCACGCGTCCCGAAGAATTCGATGTGGGCTTCACCAATCATAGTGATTGCAGCAACATCTGGTTCAACTAAATGACTCAATAAATCTAGTTGACCTGGACGATCCATTCCCATTTCAACCACTAAAATTTCTGTGTTGGGTTCAATGTCTAAAATTGTCATTGGAACCCCAATTTCGTTGTTAAAGTTTGCGTTAGTCTTAGTAACGTTGAACTGGGTTGATAGTACTGATGCCACCATATCCTTAGTAGTGGTCTTACCGTTACTTCCTGTAATTGCAACTACCTTTGGATTAATCTTAGCTAAGTAATATTGAGAAAGCATTTGTAGAGCTTCCAACGTATTATTAACGATAATCACTGGAATATCAGTTGGGACATTTTCATGGTCAGCTTGCCAAAATGTAGCAACTGCCCCGTGTTCAATTGCGCTTTGGATGTAATCATGACCATCATTTTCACTGACTAGCGGTACAAATAAAGCGTCTGCTTCTAGTTGTCTGCTATCAAAAGCAACGCTAGTAATATCAATTCCTTCATATTCGCTAGAATCATTTTGCGCAGCAACTGCTCGACTTACTTCTGTAAGTGACATTTTCATATTAAATCGTTCTCCTATGTTTCTTTTTTTCGAATTAGTGTTACACATATTATAACATGAAACGCAAAATTGTTTTAATTGAGCTTGATTAGATAATGATATGTTTTTAATGAGGACTTATAAAAGCTATTAACTATTCCATCAAACACTGATAATATATTTTATATAATAAAATATTTGGGGGATGTGACTACATTGAAAAAAGTCTTATTTGTTTGCCACGGAAATGTTTGTCGTTCAGCAATGGCGCACGCTATTTTCAATCAATTAATTAAGAAAAGACATTTAGAAAGCGAAGTGTTAGTAGAATCTGCTGCCACTAGTACTGAAGAAATCGGTAATCCGCCACACCCTGAGGTTAGAAAAATATTAGATAACCTAGATATTAGCTATCAAGGTCAATCAGCACGCCAAATCGAATCTAGTGATTTCATTAAATATGATTTAATCATAGGGATGGATTATGAAAACATCAAAAGCTTACTGCACTGGTGTCCTAAAGATCAAGCCCATAAGATTCACTTATGCCTAGATATTATGGAAGACCAAAAAGGTGATGCGATTGCTGATCCTTGGTACACTGGAAACTTCGATTTAACATACAGTCAAATTAATGCTGCCATGCCAAAATGGCTGGATTATGTATTAAGCCTTTAAGATAAAAGCACAAAAAAAGAGATATCCGATTGGATATCTCTTTTTATCTTTACTTGAAACCATATTTCTTGTTGAAACGATCCACAGCACCATCTGCTTGAGTGAACTTTTCACGTCCAGTGTAGAATGGGTGAGAATCTGAAGAAATTTCAAGACGTACTAATGGGTATTCATTACCATCATCCATTGTGATAGTTTCAGCTGAGCTCATAGTTGAACCAGCCATGAATTTAAAACCAGTACTTGAATCTTGGAATACCACTTGGCGGTATTCAGGATGAATTCCTTGTTTCATTATAAATCGCTCCTTTGCCCTGTATCATATGTTGATTCAGAGATTATCGATTAGTCGACTTGATTATATTAACACTAAATAAGAGTTAATTCAACATAAAATTAACTTTCACGGTGCACCATTTCGACATCTGCATTCAAATTAGTAAGTTTATCGATAATGTTGTCATAACCACGTAAAATGTTATCTGCATTATCAATCACAGTGGTCCCTTCAGCCATTAAACCGGCAATCATTTCTGATGCTCCGGCACGAATTTCACCAGCTTCAATTTGAGAACCAACTAATTTGTCAGTATGACTCACAATGATTGTTCCATTACCATGATCATATTTAATCTTAGCACCCATCTTTTTCAATTCTTCGATGTGCTTGGTACGTTCCGGATAAATAGTATCGATAATGGTACTATCCCCCTTGGCCATCAATAGCAATGGTGTGATTGGTTGTTGTAAATCGGTCGCAAAACCAGGATATGGCATTGTCTTAATTTCAATATTATTTAGTTCATCTGTCTTAGGGACATAAATGCTGTCTTCATTGATTTCCAATTGAATACCCATTTCTTGCACCTTAGCAATAAATGATTCCAAATGTTCTGGAATGACATTCTTAATTGTAATCCCGTCACCATAAGCAGCTGCCATCGACAAATAAGTTCCAGCTTCGATTCGATCTGGAATAATAATGTGGGTATTCTTAGCTCGAAGAGATTCAACCCCTTCAATTCTAATGACATCGGTTCCAGCACCGCGGACCTTTGCCCCCATGTTATTTAAAAATGTAACGACATCAATAATTTCTGGTTCTTTAGCAGCATTTCTAATTACTGTGTGGCCATCAGCTTTAACAGCAGCTAAAATCGCGTTAATAGTTGCCCCGACTGACACAACATCTAGGAAAATTTGTGCGCCATGTAGACCATTTTCATCAGTAGTAATAATGATTTCATCCCCGTCATTAACTACTTTTGCGCCCATTGCTTGAAAGGCTTTAATATGTTGATCAATTGGTCTAGGTCCGATGTTGTCTCCACCTGGGAACGTAATTCTCGCACGACCAAAACGGCCTAATAATGCTCCCATGAAGTAATATGATGCTCTTAAACTTTTAATTGCTTTACTAGGTAAAGCACTTTCTACTATTTTTGTTGGGTCGACGTTTAGTATTCCATCGGCAAAATCTGATGAGACATTCATTGATTCCAAAATCACCATTAGATTATGTACATCTAAGATGTTTGGCACCATGTCAAATTGGACTTTTGTATCCGCTAAAATGGCAGCTGGAATTAATGCTACCGTACTATTTTTAGCTCCCCCAATTGTGACGCTACCAGTTAGTCGATGTCCGCCCTTTATTATCATTTTATTCATTAGTTAAAATTCCTCACTTACAGTTTCACCGATTTCAGTGAACAATAACCATCATAAATAATAAAAGTTAAAAATACAATACTTTGCATAAAAATAACTTTAGATTTAACAAATAATTAAAAAAGACTAGGACATTATCCTAGTCTTTTGATTAATTATTTGTTGTTTTCAACATGTTGGTCGTATGAAGCAGCAACGAAAGCCTTGAATAAACCTTCTGGTCTAGTTGGACGAGATAGGAATTCAGGATGGTATTGTGCAGCAACGAAGAACTTGTTAGTTGGAATTTCCACAACTTCAACCAAGTGATCATCTGGTGATGTACCAGCAATAACTAGTCCGTGGGCTTCCATTTCTTCTCTGTATTCGTTGTTGTATTCGTAACGGTGACGGTGACGTTCTGAAATTTCAGTCTTGTTGTCATATGCAGCAGCAGTTACAGTACCTGGTTTTAGCTTACATGGGTAAGCACCAAGACGTTGAGTTCCACCCATACCATCGATATCAGCTTGATCAGCCATTAAATCAATAATCTTGTGTGGAGTATCTGGGTCAATTTCAGTAGTGTTAGCATCTTTGTAACCTAATACGTCACGAGCAAATTCGATACTTGCAATTTGCATACCTAAACATACCCCTAGGTAAGGAACATCGTTTTCACGAGCATACTTAACAGCAGTAATCATACCTTCGATACCACGGTCACCGAAACCACCAGGAACGATAATACCATCAGCATCACCAAGTAGTTCATTAACGTTATCTTCAGTAACTAATTCTGAGTTAAGCATCTTTAGGTTCACTTTAGCATCAACTGGGTAACCAGCATGTTCTAGTGATTCAGTAATTGAGATGTAAGCATCCTTTAACTTAACGTACTTACCAACTAAAGTAATGTTTACTTCATTCTTCAAGTTTTGTACTTTTTGTTCTAGTGCTTTCCATTCAGTCATGTCAGCCTTAGGAGCATCAATACCAAAGTGGTCAACTACTTGTTGATCCATACCTTGAGCTTCTAGCATCAATGGAATGGTGTATAGAGTAGGTGCATCCTTTGATTCAACAACCGCTTCTGGCTTAACATCACAGAATAAAGCAATCTTTCTCTTCATTGCGTCAGTAACATCTTGTTCAGTTCTAACAACCAATAGGTTTGGTTGAATTCCAACAGCGCGTAATTCTTTAACAGAATGTTGTGTTGGCTTAGTCTTCATTTCACCAGCAGCACGTAAATAAGGAATTAAAGTAGTGTGGATGTAGAATGTGTTTTCATCTCCTACTTCACTCTTCATTTGACGAATTGCTTCTAAGAATGGAAGTGATTCGATATCACCAACAGTACCACCAATTTCAGTAATAACGATATCAGCATTTGATACCTTAGCGGCACGCATAATTTTTTCTTTAATCATTCCGGTAATATGAGGGATAACTTGAACAGTGGCACCTAGGTAATCACCACGACGTTCTTTTCTCAAAACTTCTGAATAAATTTTACCAGTAGTTACGTTTGAGTATTTGTTTAAGTCATTATCGATAAAACGTTCGTAGTGGCCTAAATCAAGATCAGTTTCAGTACCATCATTAGTAACAAACACTTCACCGTGTTGGTATGGACTCATAGTACCTGGGTCGACGTTTACGTATGGATCAAACTTTTGAATGGTAACGTTTAAACCACGGTTCTTTAGTAAACGGCCTAGTGATGCAGAAACAATTCCTTTTCCTAGTGAAGAAACAACCCCACCAGTAACAAAAACATATTTAGTCATGTGTAAAACTCCTCATAAAATCTATTAGGGTAAAAATTAAAAACTCCCTATTCATTTAGAATAGGGAGTCATTGATTACTATAATCGATCAATTGTCCTCACAAAAATACTCTTTTGTAAGGAGCCCAAAAATAATATTACATCGTTCCTAATATATAGTCAAGAAATATAATCATTATTTTCGAATTAATCTTTGTCGTCGTCTTCGTCGATGTCATCATCTTCATTTAATTCAGATAATTCACCTTCAATACCGTCAGGAACATCGTCTTCATCAACGTCATTTTCTTCGTCAATTTCATCTAAATCTTTGTGATACTTATCGGTTTCATCGACACCTTCATCAGCGTCTTCAAATTCATCGTCTTGGTCTTCTGGATCATCATCATCGTAATCGATAACGTCGTCATCGTCAGAAGCATCAGCTAAGAATGCGTTAACCTTACGACGCTTTTTCTTTCTAGGACGATCAATATCTTCATCTTCAGGATGAACAGTAGCTTCATCGATTGAATCGTATGGATACCATGTTCTTAGTCCCCAAAGATTATCACCTAAAGAAATAAAACTACCATCAACGTTCATATCTGTGTAGAATTGTACCAATCGTTTGCGGATTTCTTCATCAGAATCACCCAAATACTTTTGGATTTCGTTGGCGATATCAGCAAAGGCCATTACCTCACCATGTTCGGATAGAATTGCGTGAGCAACTTCGACCATTGATAATTCTTTTTTATCTTTACCTTCTAAGGCTTCTAATTTCAATGCGGTGCACGTCCTTTCAAAATACTATTAATATCATACCTTTTTAAGCAGAAAAATGCAATGTAATATTATATTCTCCGACAATCATTCCACCAGTATATAATTCATAGTCAATCATTAAGCTCCCAGAGTTGTCATCTTCAACGATTTTACAGTTAATCTCTTTGGTCTTCACTTCAATTTTAAGTGCGCCAAATTGAGTTTGGTAAGCTGTCTTATGAATCTTTTCTTCATTGAAAATCAATCTAGATTGATGGCCCATTTCATCTTTACGGGTTAATTGAACATGTTCGTCAGTAATCTTAATGGTTACTGCAGCGACTTCTTTGCCATCTTGATGTTCTTTAAAACGTAAGTATAAACCGTTGGACATCTTAACTAAATTACCCTGTTCCACGAATTCAAAATCTTGGCGTTCACCATCTTGAAATATGGTCGTCTTTAAGTTAACGGCGACTGGATTATTCTTTTCTTCCATCTAATAAACACCTCGTTTCATTTTCATCACAGGTTATCATTATATACGCAGACGCCAATAAATGCATTAATTAATAGTTGGAAATTAATTATTTAACAACAATCTTTGTTATAATAAGCTTAAATAAGTAAACATATCAAAGTAAGGAGGTAAGAATTTGGAATACCAAGAAAAACTACTGACTCGAGAAAAGGTTTTTCGAGATCCGGTTCTTAACTACATTTACGTACAACACCAAGTCATTTTAGACTTGATTAATACTAAAGAATTTCAACGATTAAGACGAATTAAACAACTAGGACCAGCATCATTTACTTTCCATGGTGCTGAACATTCCCGCTTTACTCACAGTTTAGGGGTTTACGAAATTACTCGTCGTATATGTGATGGATTTTTACGAAACTACCCGACTCAAGAAGCTAGTGATGGACTTTGGGATGATTCCCAACGATTAGTCGCATTATGTGCGGCACTCCTTCACGATATTGGACATGGTGCATATTCACACACATTTGAACACATCTTCGGAACTAACCATGAAAAAATTACTCAAGAAATTATTACTTCCCCTAAAACAGAAGTAAACCAAGTTTTGAGTAAAATGGGACCTAACTTTGCTAAAGATGTAGCGAGTGTGATTGACCACACCTACAGCAATCCGCAAGTGGTGCAAATGATTTCTAGTCAATGTGACGCTGATAGAATGGATTACCTGCTTCGTGATGCCTATAACACGGGTGCTAATTATGGTAATTTCGATTTAACTCGTATTTTGCGAGTAATGCGTCCATATGAGGGCGGTATCTGTTTTGAAATTAATGGAATGCATGCGGTTGAAGATTACATCATTTCTCGATTACAAATGTACATGCAAGTATATTTCCATCCCGTTTCACGTTCCATGGAAGTCATCTTAGATCACCTTTTAAGACGTGCGAAAGAATTATCAGCTAACTTAGATAAAAATGATAGTACTACTCCTTACTTATTGATGCCGTTCTTCAAAGGTGAATTCGACATTGATGATTATTTAAAACTAGATGATGGTGTTTTAAACACTTACTTCATTCACTGGATTGATTCAGATGATAAAGTACTCTCTGATTTGGCTGATCGATTTATTAATCGTAAGCCATTCAAGTCAGTTGAATTTAATGATGACACCAAAGACTTGATTCCAACCATGCGCGATTACATCAAACAAGCTGGTTTCGATGTCACTTACTACACAGAAATCAACAATAGTTTTGATTTGCCATATGATGCATACGATCCAAATAAAAAACATCACACTACCCAAATCGAATTGAGAAGGAATGACGGTTCTATGATTGAGCTATCAAAGATTTCTCAATTAGTTAGTGCCGTTACTGGTAAACACCTGGGGGATGAACGTTTCTTCTTTCCTAAGGAAATGTTATCAGTCGACAATAACGTTGATTTATTCGAACCCGTTTATCAAGAGTTTCAAAAACACATTAAAAATGATGAATTAATTAATTAAAGGAGTTTTCCCATGAGTGATATTAAATTAATTGCCATTGATATCGATGGTACCCTTCTAAACGAACAAAACATTTTAGCCCAAGAAACAATTGATGCAATTACCGAAGCACGTAATAACGGCATTAAAGTTGTGCTTTGCACCGGTCGCCCATTAACTGGTGTCAAACCATACTTAAAGGCATTAGGAATCAGCGGTCACGATGAATATGCGATTACCTTTAACGGTGCCCAAGTTCAAGATGCCGATGCTAACATCATCGAAAAATTCGATTTAGATCACAAAGACTTCGTTGAACTAGAAAAACTAAGTCACAAACTAAACACTAACTTTCAAATTGAAACAACTGACTTCATCTACACTACTAACCGTGACATCAGTCCTTACAGCGTGATGGAAAGTTACTTGGTTAACATGCCAATCAAAGTCAGAACGACTGAAGAACTTACTAAAGATATAGAAATAGTTAAAGCAATGCTAATTGCTGATCCAGACATTGTTGCTAAAGCCATTCCTGCTGTTCCAGAAAGTTTCTTAGACCACCTTTCAATGGTTAGAAGTGAACCTGTTTTCATCGAGTTCATGAATCAAAATGCATCTAAAGGAGCTGCATTAAGCAAACTAGCAACTCGCTTAGGTTTCACTGCTGATAACGTCATGGCCATCGGTGATCAAGGTAACGATATTAGTATGGTTACTTACGCTGGTCTAGGTGTTGCCATGGGTAACGCTGCTGATGATTTAAAAGCCGTTGCCAACAAGGAAACTAAGACTAACAAAGAAAATGGGGTTGCATACGCCATTAGAAACTTCGCGTTAAAATAAAATTAAATAAATAAAAAGAACTGATTTCAAATGAAATCAGTTCTTTTTTTTATAGCGTAATCACAATTGCAAATGCAATCCAGATTATTCCAATGATTAATGTTAATTGCGCTGTGGGTCTAATCATAATCTTGGCATTCTTAATGCCCCCGATTTTATCCGCAGGAATCTTTTCATTTTCAAAACGTTCTTTATCACCCTTACGATGAAAAATACGCCATCCAGTAAATAGATGTCCTTTTGATAAAACCGCGATTGTCCCAACTAGGAAAAATAATAATCCTACGAAGAAGAAATAGTTGCTAACCGTTACTACTTTGACATGTAGTAGTAAGGTTATTAAACCAACCATTACTCCAATCACAGAAATTAAAAATCCGTATAGCTTAGCTTTATTCATTATTCAGCGTCACTTCTGAAACGGTTACTAAATAATGGACTAACTGCACGGTCTTCATTAATACGTTTGATAGCATCCCCAATAAGTGGAGCAACAGAAATTTGTTCAATCTTGTCGATTTGTTTTTCCTTTGGTAAACGAATGGTATCAGTAACCACTAGCTTAGTGATTGGTGACTTGTCAATTCGTTCAATGGCTGGACCAGATAATACTGGGTGGGTACAGCAAGCGTAAACTTCTTTTGCACCAGCATCCATAAGTGCTTGTGCACCTAGTGTAATGGTTCCGGCAGTATCAATCATGTCATCAACCATTAGACATGATTTACCTTTAACATCCCCAATGATGTTCATGATTTCAGCAACATTTGCTTTAGGACGACGCTTGTCGATAATCGCAATTGGTGCTTTTAGGAATTCAGCTAATGCACGAGCACGTACAACTCCACCATGATCAGGTGAAACTACAACTGCGTTTGAATCCCAGCCTTTGTTAATAAAGTGATCTGCTAATAATGGTGCACCCATCATGTGATCAACTGGAACATCAAAGAATCCTTGGATTTGAGCAGCATGTAAGTCAAGAGCAACAACACGGTCAATTCCAGCAGTTTCTAGCATGTTCGCTACTAACTTTGCAGTGATTGGTTCTCTTGAACGCGCTTTACGGTCTTGTCTAGCATAACCGTAGTAAGGAATCACTACGTTAATAGTCTTTGCACTTGCACGTCTTAGTGCATCAATCATAATCATTAGTTCCATTAAGTTATCATTAACAGGAGCTGATGTTGATTGAATAATGTAACAGTTATCCCCACGGATACTTTCTTCAATGTTAATTCTAATTTCGCCATCGCTAAATCTGTCTACAGATGTTTTACCTAAGTCAACACCGACACGGTCAGCAATTTTTTCTGCCAATGGGATGTTTGAGTTTAAAGCAAAAATCTTTAATTTAGGATCAGAATATCTTTCAGCCATAAAGTCCTCCACCTAACAATCAATTCTATATTCGTTTCTAATTCACAATTAATTTTACACTATAATTCGATTTATTTCATTCAAAAATTATAGAAATAATAAACAATAATTCATCTATCCAATACTAATCAGCGTATGGAAGCTTTTTAAAGTATCCCGGTTTATTAGTTTGTCTTTGACGAGCAATTGCCATTTCATATTGTTTAACATCATCTGTGATGGTTGAACCAGCAGCGATAAATGTATGATCATCAATATGCAATGGTGCAATTAAGTTAGCGTTGCTTCCGATAAAGGAATCATCCCCAACTTCAGTGTTGTGTTTATTTTTACCGTCGTAGTTCGCAAAAATAACTCCACAACCAACGTTGATGTTCTTACCAAGATGAGCATTACCCACATAAGTTAAATGACCAACCTTAGTACCTTCATCAATTTGAGCCTTCTTAACTTCCACAAAATTACCTAAGTGAACGTTCTTACCAATAACTGCTTCTGGTCTTAAATGACTGTATGGTCCGATATTGGAACCTTCTAGCATTTCTGATTCTTCTAATAGTGATGAAGTAACAGTCACGTTATCATGAATGATACAATCTCTGATTTCAGAGTTAGCACCAATCTTACAGTCCATTCCAATCTTAGTATTACCAGTGATGTGCACCCCTGGTTCAACGATGGTATCTTGACCAATTTCAACACCGAAATCAATGTAAGTATCAGTTGGGTTCACCATGGTAACACCATTACGCATGTGATATTCGTTGATTCTTTGTTGCATAACTTGGTTAGCTTTAGATAAGGCAACACGGTCGTTTACACCCATAGATTCATCAAAATCATCCATTTGGTAAGCGCCAATCTTCTTGCCTTGATTTTTAAAGATTCCAATAACATCAGGTAAGTAGTATTCACCTTGCGCGTTATCGTTGTTAACTTGTTTTAATGCTTCAAACAATTCATGATTATCAAACACGTAAACCCCTGTATTGATTTCATCGATTGTTTGTTCAGTCATAGAAGCATCTTTTTGTTCAACAATCTTGTTAACGTTACCCTTTTCATCTCTAACGATACGACCATACCCAAATGGGTTTGGTGCCTTTGAAGTTAGAACGGTCGCAACGGCATGGCTTTCTTCATGTTGATCAAATAAGTTTTTAAATGTTTCTGCGGTAAATAATGGTGTGTCTCCACTAACTACCATGGTTGAACCTTCGACATTTTCTAGAATGCTAGCAGTCTTTTTAACCGCATCTCCAGTTCCTAGTTGTTTTTCTTGTAATGCATATTGGCTTCTATCACCTAATTGTTTTTCGACATCTTCAGCACCGAAACCAACAACGGTAACAATGTTGTCCATTTCGATTTTTTCAACTTGTGACAAAACACAATCTACCATTGTACGACCACAAACTCGATGCAAAACTTTGTATAGTTTTGACTTCATACGAGTTCCTTTACCGGCCGCTAAAATAATTGTATTTCTAGTCGCCATGATTAATCCTCCTTGGTGTAATCACTAAACTTGTCATAGGTGAAGTTACCTAATTCAACTTTAATGTCCCCATTATTAGTATCAATTTTGAATAATGATGTGTAATCATTATCATTAATCTTGCGTTGACCTTCGTAATCACGTTCGGCAACAAACGCAATTCCGGCCACTTGGCTATCAAATTCACGAATTAAACTACATAGTCCATCAGCTGAACCTCCACCACGTAAGAAGTCATCTACGATTAACACGTTTGAGTTAGCTGGTAAACTACGTTTTGATAGTACCATCTTTTCAATTCTCTTTTGAGATCCTGAAATGTAGTTCACACTGATAGTAGAACCATCAGTAATTCTAGAATCATGTCTAGCAATTACAAATGGCACATTTAACAATGTCGCTACACTTTGCGCAACGGGAATTCCCTTTGTTGCGACAGTTAAAACAGCATCGATTTTTTTATCACTGTATAAAGTTGTGATCACACGACCAATTTGACGTAAAATTGATGGTCGGTTTAATAAGTCATTCATATATACATATCCACCAGGTAATACTCTGGTGTTATCAGCTAATGCTGATTGTACTTCATCGATAAATTGACTGGCTTCAGCTTTTTGAATACCAGGCATAAACATGCTACCGCCAGCAGCGCCCGGAATTGTTTCCAAGACACCAGTACCGGTTTCCATAAATGTATTTCTTAAAATGGTTAGGTCTTCACTAATAGATGACTTAGCAGAACCATAACGGTTTGCAAAAAAAGTCAATGGTACTACCGTATTAGGATTCTCCATTAAGTAACGAGTCATATCTACTAGACGCGCACTACGTTTTGCTTTCATTCTTTCACCTCATTAAGTAAAAACTACATCTAAATTTTATCATAATGTTCGGATTTTAGACACTTTTTTATTGAAATAAATAAAAAATATCCGTTTAGGTTCATCCCTAAACGGATATTTTTAGACTGGTCGCACAATGTAAACCTCTGAACAGAACCCGCGAATACTGTTAAAGATGTGTTTAGCTTGGCTCTCGGTCTTACAAATGCCAAATACGGTTGGCCCGGTTCCACTCATTTGAGCGCTGTCGGCGCCGTATTTTTCAAATTTTTCTTTGATACGTTTTATTTCTGCATGATGCTTTGAAGACAATGGCTCTAACACATTGCCCATGTGTGAAATGATATCGTCGTAATCCTGCGTTGATACGGCGTTGGCTAAGCCATCGATATCAACGTGTTTTAACTTATCATAATTAATCTTATTAAGTATTTCTGGTGTCGAAACGCTTACTTTTGGTTTGACCACCACGAAATACATTTTAGGCAACTTCGGCATTAATTCAATGTCGTCACCCTTTCCGGTTACCATTGCGGTTTGACTATACACGCAATATGGTACATCGGAATCTAACTGCAGACCAAAAGTGGCCATCTCTTGATCAGACATATGTAAATCCCATAGTCGATTTAATCCGCGAATCACTGCTGCAGCATCGGATGATCCACCACCCATTCCAGCCGCCACTGGAATGTTTTTCTTGATATTAATCTTGACTTTTTGATGAACATTAAACTTCTTTTTAAGTAGAAGTGCCGCTTGATACGCCAAATTACGTTGATCTTGTGGTAAAAATACACGATTACAATGAACGGAAATCCCATTACCTTTGCTGGTAATAATTTCGACATAATCAGCCAAATCAATCGATGTCATTAACATCTCCCATTCAATTTCACCATCATCATGACGAAACGGTGTATCCAACCCTAGGTTAAGTTTGGCGCATGCTTTCTCAACAGTCTTCAAGTATCACACCTCCAATTCAACTTAATAGTTATTAACATTATACTAAAGTTAAATTAAAAAGTCAGTGTATCTTTTACTTTTATTGTGTCAGTAAAAAATAAAAGAAGCTAATTAAAATAATTAGCTTCTTGTTTGATTTGCTTATTCATTAACTTCTTCAGCGAAGTCCATTTCGATGTTTTTTGTTAGGATATCGGTGTAACTATATGACACACGCTTTAGATTTTCATCTTCTTCTAACTCAACAACAAAAACTGCAGGGAATGTTTCAGCTAACATTCCATGGCGTTCAAGTGTTTTGTTTCTACCGACTTGAACAGTTACAATAACCTTTTCGCCTAAGCGATTGTCCAAGTGGTTCTTAATGTCTGTCAAACTGGTTGGCATAATATTCACCTCTCTAGGATTCTTATTATACCATAAATTTATTAGAATTCAAAATTATATCACATACTTTTTTAATATTCAATCATTTTATAACATATTTTTTTCATGGAAACGATTAGTTAAATCTACATATTGATCCACTGTAAGTTTTTCAGGTCGAATACTTGGCGCGATATTAAATTCTTCTAATACAGATTGAACGTTAGCCTTAGTTTCTTCATCTTTGCCAAAGACACCTTGTAAATTATTCCAAAGGGTCTTACGACGATGATTAAAACAACCACGAACAAATCCAGCAAAAGCAGCTTCATCGTAGACTTCATTTTCAATGCTTTCACGTTTTTCTAAAGTCACGATTGCAGAATCAACTTTCGGTGCTGGAATAAATGCCTTTCTAGATACTTCAAAGGCAATCTTAGTGTCATTTAAATATTGAATAATAACAGATAATGAACCGTAATCTTTAGTTCCCGGTTTGGCTTCGAGACGTTGAGCAACTTCTTTTTGCATCATCACGGTAATGTTGTCAAATTCAGCATTTCCCTTTAATAGATCCAAAATAATTGGAGTGGTGATGTAATAAGGTAAGTTCGCCACTACCTTAATTGGGCGTTCATTATTGAATTTTTCTTCAATAATCGCAGGTAAATTGGCTTGTAAGATGTCTTGATTGATCACTTCGACATTATCATATGGGCTTAGTGTTTCGGCTAAAACAGGTAATAAACTTTGGTCAATTTCAAAAGCTAATACTTGTTTGGCACTTCTGGCAATGTATTCGGTTAATCCACCGATACCAGGACCGATTTCAATTACATTATCGTCTTTCGTTAAATGCGCAGCATCAACAATCTTTGATAGTACGTTTAAATCGGTCAAAAAGTTTTGTCCTAAGCTCTTCTTAGCTGATAAGTGGAAACGATTTAAAATCGCTTGGGTTCTTGCAGGACTGGCAATATCTGGGTTATTTGGCATAATTTACTCCTTAATTTGGTTAACAGCGTTGTCAAAATCAGTTTTAGTAATGGAAAACATTTCTAAACGTTTGTGTAGTTGTTTCCCATTAACATAACCAATTTTCAAAATATCACAAAGTTGCGTACGGCGTGTCTTCGCATATGGATCATTTATCACTCTAGCGTCTTTTAAATCGGCTAGGGTAATTTCCCCCGCAGCATCGTCACTAGCAGTGTAAACGTTCATTAGCGCTTCTCTGATGGTTTCCACACTCGCATGTTCAACCCCCAGTGAACCGTCACTTTTAGTTGGTACTGATTTCTTGCGATCAACAAAGGCATGTTTGGCATTAGGTACCGCTTGGGTAATAATCTTGCGAATTCGTTCCCCGTTAAAATCAGGGTCAGTAAACACAATCACACCCCGTTGTTGGTCTAGTTTTTTTATTAATGCAATCGTGTCATCATCAATCGCTGATCCTCTTGTCTCAATTGTGTCACAATCGACTGCTTGTTTGATTCTTTTGGTATCGTCGCGGCCTTCGACCACGATTACTTCTTTAATCTTATCCATTAATCTTCCAATCCAAAAATTCTCAATGCATTTTGATATGTCATCTCGGCGATTTTATCTGGAGTAGTATCGCGGAAACGAGCGACAGCTTCTACGGTGTATAAAGTAAAACCTGGTTCATTTTGGTGACCACGTAATGGTTCCGGCGCTAAGTAAGGGGCATCGGTTTCCACTAGCATTTTATCACTTGGCGTCTTTTCGACCGCATCATGAATTTCCTTGGTCTTTTTAAAACTAGCTACACCTGAATAGGAAACATACATCCCTAAATCAATGAACTTATTTAACCATTCAGCATCCCCATTAAAACTGTGAATAATTCCGTTATTAACTCCACACTCTTTTAAAATGGCGTAAGTATCTTCAAACGCATCACGGTTATGCACAGAAATTGGTAAATTCATTTCTTGAGCAATTTTAATTTGACGTTTAAACACATTAAATTGTGCTGCTTTAGGGGCTTGGTCTTGATAATAATCTAAACCAATTTCACCTAAACCAATGACCTTTTCATCAGCTAATTGTTGATGTAAGATAACTTCTTCTTCGTCATTATAATTTAGTGCTTCTTCGGGGTGAAAACCTACGATTGCATATAAATTATCGTATTGATGAGCTAATTGAATTGCCTCTTCGTTCATAGCACGGTTAGAACCGACAATTGCCATCTTAGTAACACCTAATTTGGCAGCATGATCGATATATGCTTGGACGTTATCACGAAACGCGTCATCATTTAAATGAGTATGGGAATCAAAAATTTGCATTATTCTACTCCTATTCCGTAAAAATAGCCATCAATTCAATAGAATCAATGGCTATCTTGATTTATGACTATACCATTATTCCAAAGTGGCTCCGTTTTCGAATTGGCTACCAATTGTTACTAGTTCAATACTACCGTCATCATGTTCAACAGACAATAGCATTCCTTGGCTTAATTGGCCACGCATCTTTCGAGGTTTCAAGTTGGAAACAATGATTACTTTTTTACCGACTAATTCAGTATATTCTGGGTACCACTTGGCAATTCCAGATAGAATTTGAGTGGTTTCAGTTTTACCAGCGTCTAAAGTGAACTTCAATAGCTTGTCGGCACCTTCAACGGTTTCAACATTCTTCACTTCAGCTACCTTTAGTTCTACCTTTTCAAAAGTATCGAATTTGATTTCTTTCTTATCAGCAGCACTTTCAGCGCCATCTTCAGCTACTTGAGCTTGTTTCTTAGCTTCTTCTTTCGCTGCACGACCCTTTTGTTTGTCAGACTTAGTCATTTGGTTCTTGATAAAGTCGACTTCTTCTTCCTTGTCTAAACGAGGGAAGATGGGAGTTCCCTTTTCAACAACCTTAACACCCGTTGGTAGATCCTTGATTGAAATGTTAGTTAAGTCCAATTGTTGGTCGTTTAGTCCTAATTGAGCAAAAATTTGTTGAGGTGCTTTCGTCATAATTGGGCTAATTAATAGACCGATTACACGTAAACTAGCTGCTAAATGAGCCATTACATCAGCTAATTTTTCGGCATCATCATCATTTTCAAGTTTTGCTAATACCCATGGGGTAGTTTGATCAATGTACTTGTTAGTTTGTGATACTAATTGCCATACAGAAGCTAAGGCATCTGAGAAACGAGATTCCTCCATCTTAGTCTTGTATTCAGCAATTACTTCATCACTTAGAGTTTCTAGTTCTTTATCAGCATCTAAGAAGCCTGGTTTGAATTCAGGAATTACTCCACCTTCGTACTTATTAATCATTGAAACAGTTCTATTTAATAAGTTCCCTAAGTCATTCGCTAAATCGTAGTTGATACGATCAACGAAGTCTTCTGGAGTAAAGATTCCATCATTACCAAATGGTACTGCTTTTAGTAAGTAGTAACGAACAGCATCTAAACCGTAACGGTCTGCTAGTACTTCTGGATAAATAACATTCCCCTTAGACTTAGACATCTTACCGTCTTTCATGGTTAACCAACCGTGACCAATCACATGTTTTGGTAATGGTAATCCTAATGCATGTAATATGATTGGCCAGTAAATAGTATGGAAACGAACAATTTCTTTTCCAACCATTTGGATATCTGCAGGCCAGAACTTCTTAAATAATGAATCATCATCAGTGTCGTAACCTAGTGCAGTAATATAGTTAGATAACGCATCAATCCACACGTATACAACGTGTTCTGGATCTGATTTAACTGGTACTCCCCAGTTAAATGAAGTTCTAGAAACGGCTAGGTCTTCTAGTCCAGGTTTGATGAAGTTATTAATCATTTCGTTCATTCTTGATTCTGGTTGAATAAAATCAGGATGTTGCTTGTAGTAATCTAACAACCAATCAGCATACTTGCTCATCTTGAAGAAGTATGACTTTTCGTTTACTAGTTCCACTTCATGTCCAGATGGAGCTTTTCCACCAATCACATTACCATTATCGTCTTTGTAAACTTCTGCTAGTTGTGATTCAGTAAAGTATTCTTCATCAGATACTGAATACCAACCACTGTATTCACCTAGGTAAATGTCTCCTTGGTCTAGTAGTTGTTGGAAGATTTTTTGCACCACTTCTCTATGTTGTTGATCAGTAGTACGGATAAACTTATCGTTAGAAATATCTAAAGTCTTCCATAAATCCTTAATTTGTGCAGCCATTTGGTCCACATAAGCTTGTGGAGTCATCTTTAGACTTTCTGCTTTTTCTTCGATTTTTAATCCATGTTCATCTGTCCCTGTTAAGAAAAACACATCGTATCCTTCTGCACGTTTATAGCGGGCTAGTGCATCACACGCAATAGTAGTGTATGAATTCCCAATGTGTAAACGTCCAGATGGGTAATAGATTGGCGTTGTAACATAAAATGTTTTGTTATCTGCCATTTTTATCATCCTTTCAACCAGTAATCTTAATATTAATTAATAGTATATCATAATTAATTTAGCAATTATATTGATGTTAAAACAAATCTAATTGCATCGGTGCTAAATCGTTAAACGAAACGTGCAGTAATTCTTGTAGTTGTAGTGCATTTGGCGCTGCATCCCTACCCGAATTATTGTTGAAAATAACACATACTTCCTCCACTTGTTGATTTAACTCTTGCACCGTTTTAGCGAATGCTTGTAGTTCTTCTTTGCTGTAATTATAAAGTGTTCTTTGGCTTCGCCAGTTCTTATCCTGGTTAAACCAACCTTGTGCATTCCGTCCATGCAGCCTTAAAAACGCTAGTTTATTGGTTGATACTAGTGGTAAGAATTCAACCCCATTATTGACGTTATGTGGTTCATCGGCAATCACAAAGGTAATCCCGAGGCGTTTTAAATAATCATCCATCGATTGACGTAGACTAACTTCTGTCCAACTGGGATTGCGAAATTCTACCGCAATTGGTGTTTTTGGTCCCATCAATTGACGGATTTCCATTAAGTAGCGAATGTTTTCATTACTTCTTTCAAAATATGGCGGGAATTGAAATAAAATCGTCTTCAACTGATTAGTTGCTAAAAGCGGTTGAATCATCTTTCGATAATCGCTAAATACTTTTTTTCTTTCATCATCATCGGCCGCCAAATTCGAACGCATGTCATGCTTCGTCATTAGTTGATTGGCTTTTAAAATGAATTGAAACGAGTCTGGAACTTGACGCATCCATTGTTGCACTGTCTTGGTTTGTGGGATTCCGTAAAACGGATTATCGACTTCGACCACTGGAAAATGAGCAGCGTATTCGTTTAACTTCACTGGTCGTTCTTCTCCATTAATCAGTGCTGGATGTTCACTCCAAGTAGTCACACCTAAAGTTATCATTTCCTCATCTGCTTTCTAACAATTTAAGTCGTTAAAGAATTCAGTCGCATCCCCTTGAATCATTTCAAAATCGATGCCTAAATTCAAACGTTCTTGATTGACCGCAATCACTTTCGCATTTGGATTACGATAATCGAGTAACCCTGCAAACGGATAAACACGCATTGAAGTTCCGACAATCACGACTAAATCGGCTTGTTGCATTAAATCAATGCTATCGACGATATTCTTTTGATTTAAACCTTCATCGTATAAAACAATCCCCGGTCTAAGTCGTCCACCACAATCATTGTGTACATCACTTTGCATGTATTCATGCCAATCAACTGATTGATGACACTTTTGGCAAATTACATTGTATAAAGTACCGTGAAACTCTATTAAGTTCTCAGTCCCACAGACTGAATATAACCCATCAACGTTTTGTGTGATCACACTCGCCTTACCTTGTTGGGTTAACTGTGCTTGTTTTTGATGAATAATGTTGGGCTTCGCATTTGGATAATACATATTTTCTTTTACAAAAGTGTAAAAGACTTCTGGTTCATTCACTAAGCAAGAATGGCTTAAGTAATACTCTGCTGGTTTCCCAGTCGTATCAGTCGCATACAAGCCGTTTTTCGAACGGTAATCTGGAATCTTAGAAGCTGTTGAAACCCCTGCTCCAGTTAGAAATACAATATGTTTAGCTTCATCAAATAATAATTGAATTTTACTATCCAAAACAATCCCTCCCTCAAAAACTATTTTCTAATGATGTATGGCATCTTTAGTTCTTTAAATAGGTCTTTAACAGTCATTGCGTATAACTTCTTAAAGTATTCAGGACTATCATCCATTCCGGTGGGTGCTGGAATTACAAATGAATTTTGATCATCAGACTTATTAAATCCAACGTATGCACGACGGTTAGTTTCCTTATCGTGTAATTCTGAATGGAAGATTTCAAATTGTTGTTTAACGTTTAAGTTCAATTGACGTTCTGAAACAACACTAGAAATAGTAGCGTATTCATTGTTGTGTAGTGCTGGTAAGCCCCACTTAGCTAGTTGTTCATCAAATACTCTGAATAACTTAACTACGTTTCTTCTGAAACCAAATGGTGAATCAGTTGGCTTTTCAGTAATAATATCGTAAATCTTGTCAGCTGCAGCAAGTGCAGTTGGGTAATCCTTTTCTAAAGTCTTACGAGCTAGTTGATCAAACTTGTCGCCGAAGAAGACACGCGCGTCAATTAAAGTTAATAGACGTAATTCCATTTCATTATCTAATTCTTCTGGTTCTGGCTTGATAGTGTTTTGAATTCCCTTTAGATACATTTGTTCGATTTCATCATCGATTAAACCGTGTTTGCGTTGTTCTGATACGACAACGAAATGAGCGATGATGTCGAATAATTCAGTTCCCATTACTTCTAGTTGTTCATCTAATTCATCTTGACCGGTTGATAAAGTGAAGAAGATTTGTGGGAAACCACGAAGGGTCATTAATAAATGAATCAATTCGTGAGATGCGGTGTAGTTTGGTGCTGACATATCTGAGATTTGGACATATAGGTTCTTACCATCTTGAACCACTTGAGCTTGATCATGACGTACATATCCTGATTGCAATTGACCGATAAATTGTACTTCGATTGTTCCTGGGAAGAACTTATTAACCACGTTAATTAAACTTTGGGTGTCTTGATTTAATTCGATTTCCATATTTATTCACCTTCATTATTTCTAATTAATTTTAAGATTTTTTCTGCTGACGCTAAATCAGCTTGATGTTGTTCTTTTAGTTGTTGAACCACTTGGCGAACTTCATCTTCAGTTGCACCAGCAGTGATTGCTAGTGAGTTAAGTTGTAGTCCCATGTGGCCTTTTTGAATTCCTTCTGAAACGAGTGCTTTTAAGGCAGCTAGGTTTTGGGCTAATCCAATTGCTGCTACCACTTCGCTAAGTTCTTCTTTAGAACTGACTTTGGCAATTTGTTGATTGATTTTAACTTTATCAAACACCTTGGTAGCTCCACCAATGAATCCTAATGACAATGGAATCGTTAGTTTACCTACTAACTTATCACCGTCAATTTGCCAATCTGACAAACCACGGTATTGACCATTTTGACTAGCAAATGAATGAACGCCAGCTTCCACTGCCCGCCAGTCATTCCCCATTGCCATAACAACGGCATCAATTCCGTTCATAATCCCCTTGTTATGCGTTGCTGCACGATAAGGATCAATTTGGGCTATGTGGGAAGCTGCTACAATTTGGTTCGCAACAGTTTCCCCATCAATTCCAGCCGTCGCTAGTTTAGTAACTGGTACAACCCCTTGCACTTGGACTAAACTGTCTTCACCGTAATTAGAAAGGATACTCATTAAAATGGTACCCTCAATATTATCAGTGATAAAAGCAGCTAGTGCTTCTAGCATGGTGTTCATCATGTTCGCACCCATTGCCTCACCTACATTGACGAATAAATCAATTGAGCAATACGTTGCATCTAGTTGGCGGACACGTACTTCTTTCGCACCTCCACCGTATTTTAATATTGAGGGATGGGCTTGATTAGCCACTTCAATCATCTTATCAAAATGAGTATTTACAAAACCTGTTAATAGATTAACGTTATCCGTCTTAACAACGATTTGTCCCATTAAGTTATGTCCTAATACTTTGGCTTCAATGCCGTCACCACGACTTAATAAGCGGGAACCATTACTAGCAGCCGCAATCACTGAAGGTTCTTCAGTCACCATCGGAACTACCTTTTCATCCCCATTAACCACTAAATTAACCGCCACGCCTTCTGGAAGAGCATAATCAGTTAAATAGTTTTCAATTAGATGATCATTTCTTTTTTGGTAGTCTGATGTTAATTGTACTTGTTGGTCTTTTGATAATTGAGCGAATTCACTAACTAAGTCGGTTCGTTCTTGATAATCACGATGATAAAAATGCTTAAATGTGCCCATTGATTTCTCTCCTATTCAATGATCATGATAACACGCATGCTTCAATTTAGATTTAAAGAGGTTTTCAATCCCGTTAAGGATTAAAAACCTGATTAATAGTGTCGATAATGTTTCTTTAGATATTCAGCTATTAATCCTTCACGTACGCCACCTTCAGAGAAAACGATTCTTCTAGAATCGATTTCATCGATGACAGTAATTAATGGTAGTAGCCCACCTAAGATAATATCTGCACGTTCATTTTCTAATCCGTGAATTTCTTTTCGATTGTGTAAATTCTTTCTTAATAACAATTCATAGGTTCCCATGACTTGTCGTTGATTTAAATGATAACCATTTAAATTATCTGAATTTGAAAAGTGTTGGTAGCTGCGGTTAATTCTCGCAAGACTGCGTGCAGCCCCACCTAATACAACTAATTGATAATGGTCCGCTTTTTTCAACCATGGAACACGATGAATATTTTCCTTTAAGAAACGTTGGGCGTTAAATAAGTCTGCAGCGTGAACAGAATTATTTAGTTTAAAACGTTCTGAAATATTAACCGCTCCGATTGGTAAACTGATTAAATCGCGGCGTTTCTTGCCTTGGACACGCACTAGCTCAATACTAGCCCCCCCAATATCCATTACCATATAATCATTCATTTTAATCTTATTAACGACACCTAAATAGTCATAATAAGCTTCTTCTCGACCTGAGAGAACACGAATGTCTAATCCAACCTTCTTGCGTACTTTTCTGATAAAGGCCTTTTGATTTTCTGCTTGACGAACAGCAGCGGTCGCAATTGTGATTACAGTTGTATTATTCATTACACTATAAATGCGTTTAAACGATTTTAACGCATTGATTGTCCGATTAATTGCAACCGGTTGTAACATCTTCTCTTTACCCATTCCCTCTGAAAGTCGGCTATCGCTTTTACTACGTTTTATTTCAACACAGTATCCATCACTTTCAATTCGGTAAATAGACATTCGAGCAGAATTAGAACCGATGTCAACAATTACTAAGTTTTCCATCCGATTCACCCTAAACTATAAAATAATTTGCATTACTTGAAGTAGTTGATACCAATAGCATCTCTAACTTCGTCTAGAGTTTGGTTGGCTACCTTGCTAGCTTTTTCACTACCATCTTTTAGAATATCATAAACGCCTTGTGGATCCTTTTCAAATTCCATACGACGTTCTCTGATTGG
Source organism: Apilactobacillus pseudapinorum (assembly GCF_040369555.1). Classification (NCBI taxonomy): domain Bacteria; kingdom Bacillati; phylum Bacillota; class Bacilli; order Lactobacillales; family Lactobacillaceae; genus Apilactobacillus; species Apilactobacillus pseudapinorum. The sequence continues at coordinate 3,910 of NZ_BAABVU010000036.1, read as the reverse complement.
TGCTAATTCGGCTTGTAGGACTTCGTTTAGATAACGTTTAATCTTCACGTCACCCAAACCACCATGTTCATATTGTGCCTTTAAGTCAGCCACTTTTTCTTTATCTTCAGCGAAGATATCTAGGTAAGTGAAAACAGTGTTTCCTTCGACTTGACCTGGGTCCTCAACATGAATATGGTTAGGATCAGTGTACATTGACATAACTTTCTTTTGGATAGTGTCTTCGTCATCTGATAAGTAGATACAGTTATTTAGTGATTTACTCATCTTAGCGTTACCATCTAAACCAGGAATACGTCCCATTCCCTTTGGTGGGAAGTAACCTTCTGGTTCAACTAAAACGTCTTTACCGTAGATACCGTTAATACTTCTCACGATTTCTCTAGTTTGTTCTAGCATTGGTTCTTGGTCTTCACCAACTGGAACTGTATCAGCCTTGAATGCTGTAATATCAGCTGCTTGGCTAACTGGGTAAATTAAGAAACCAGCTGGCACACTTTCACCGAATTTTTTTTGTTGAATTTCAGTTTTAACAGTTGGGTTTCTCATTAAACGATTAACTGAAACAATGTTTAAGTAGTGCATAGTTAATTCGTTTAAAGCATCGATTTGTGATTGAACTAAGATAGTTGACTTCTTAGGGTCAATTCCGACTGCTAAGTAATCAAGTGCTACTTGTAGAAGTGAATTTCTGATTTTTTCAGGATCACGCGCATTATCAGTCAATGCTTGCATGTCCGCAATCATGATATTAGTGTCATATTCTCCTGAATTTTGTAGTTGAACACGGTTCTTTAATGAACCAACGTAATGTCCAATGTGTAGTTTTCCTGTTGGTCTATCACCAGTTAAAATTACTTTTTTATCTGTCATTTTGAAACTTCCTTTCTAGAAAAAAAGCGTCCCACTGTTAAAAAACAATAGGACGCTTTAGCGCGGTACCACCTAACTTGCAAATGTAATTTCATTCGCCACTCTGCGATAAGGGTGCATTCCCATTATTCATCCATTTCGCTAGTCGTGATTACTTTCACTACATAATAATCTCTCTGTAAATGACATCGCTACTTACTTTAATATTACTTATATTTTACTGGATTTAATAGGGCATGTCAAAAAGGATATTAATTGACACAAGCCTAAAATCTCATTAGAATTGTAAAGCATAAATGAACGGATTTTGTGTTCGAGCGAGGAGGAAATAATGGGCAATAACGATTTAAATAATGAGCAAAAACGTGTCGATGAAGTTGTTGAAAAATTATACCATCGCATTGATACGACTCAAATTGAATACGATAAAGCACATAACGAAACAAAACGTGTTCAACAGAACTACGGTAATAATACCTCCGTTAACTACGTCGAAGTCGATGATAGAATTGAAACCTCTGCGGATTTACAACAACAAAGAGGATTAGTTAATAAAGTAGTCCAAAGCGAAGCCATCATTAAGAACCAACTAGAAACTTACAAAAAGCTAGCTGATTCGCCCTACTTTGGTCGTATTGATATTCAAGACGAGGATGAAGTGGATTCTGACAGTCTCTACATTGGAACTGCTTCATTCGTTGACGACGATGATAACTTTTTAGTTTATGATTGGCGTGCACCAATTTCTAGTATCTACTACAACGGAACGTTGGGAAAAGTTAAATATCAAACTCCTGCTGGAACCCAATCAACTGAATTAATCAAAAAGCGTCAATTCCAGATTAGTAATGCCCATATTGATAACATGTTTGATACCAATGAAACCGTTGGTGATGAAATGTTGCAAAATGTTTTAGGTCAACGACACGATGAAGTGATGCAAAACATTGTTTCCACAATTCAAAAAGAACAAAACGATATTATTCGCGATACCTATAATGACTTACTAGTTGTCCAAGGAGTTGCCGGCTCTGGTAAAACTTCTGCGATTCTTCAACGAATTGCCTTCTTGTTATATCACAGTAGAAGTTCACTAGAAGCCGATCAAATTATCTTGTTCTCACCGAACCGATTGTTCTCCCATTATATTTCAGATGTTTTACCTAGTTTAGGTGAACGCAATATGAGACAGGTAACATTACAAGAATTTATTGATCACCGATTAGAAGGAATTAAAGTCCAAAGTCTCTTTGATCAATACGAATTAGAAACTCAATATAGTGATGATGATAAAGCCATCCAATCTTTTAAACAAAGTCATGGTTATATGCAGCTAATTGAGAAATATATTCAAACCATATTGAATGAAGATATTGCCTTTCAAAGTATTTTAGTTGATGGAAATATTTTCTTTGACAAAGACGTAATCAGAAATATTTACGCTGAACAACCTAAGTTAATGAAACCAGCTGATAAATTCTTAAAAACGAAGAATCGTTTAATTGAAATTTTAAAGAAACGAATCGAAGTTGAAGTTTATAAACCATGGGTCGATGAAGAAATTGATCAACTTAGTTCAGAGCAATATCACGATTATATGACTGGTAAACAATTAGGTAGCTTCCAAGACCAAGATGATGAACGTTACTACATCGCTAAACAGATTGTTACTAAAAAATTCAGAAAAGTTTATGATGCGCTATACAATAATTCATTCTTTGACGCCTATCGTCAATATGAAAAATTCATGCAACAAGTATCATTATCAGAACAACTAAATGTCGACAAATGGAATCAAGATGAAAAAGACTTTGAAGATAAGCTAGAGTTACATCAAGTCCGTTTAGATGACGCTGCTCCCCTATTATATCTACGTGATTTAATGGTCGGTGGCGGTCAAAACCGTAAGATGCAATACCTATTTGTTGATGAAATGCAAGACTACTCAATTGCACAATTAATTTACATTAAGCATGCTTTCCCTGAAACCAAGATTAATTTAATTGGTGACAGTGAACAGGCATTGTTTAAGGAAGTCGAAGCACCACAAGCGTTATTGAATAAATTAAACGAAGCTTTTTCAACTAAGAAATCTCGTTTAGTAACATTAAATCGTTCCTATCGTTCGACTTATCCAATCACCAATTTTGCGAAGTCATTCTTACCTAATGGTGATGATATTGAAGCATTTAACCGTCCTGGTAAAAAACCAGAATTATTCATCAGACATAGTACTGAAGAAAGTCTGAATGCTTTAATTAACTGTGCTAAACAGGAATTAACTGAAGAAGGAACAGTCGCAATTGTTACTAAGAACTTAAAGCAAGCTAAGGATTTGCATCAACATATTTATAAACAATTAAATCCAACTCTACTAGCTGATACTGATAGATCATTACCTAAAGGGGTTATCGTAATGCCAATTTATTTAGCGAAAGGATTGGAATTTGATTCCGTAATTGCTTGGGACGTTTCTAAGGATAACTTTCCTAACAACCAATACATTGGAACTTTATATACGATTGCCACTCGTGCAATGCATCATTTAACATTAATTAGTAATGGACCAATTTCACCAATTATTGCGAATGCTAATATTCCAATTAATGAAGTCAAAATTGACCATCAACAATAATCAAAAAAGCCATCTTCATTTATGAAGGTGGCTTTTATTATTTATTCAATTATTATTAAGCCGTTTCCGGGATTTGAACCCGGGACCTCTTCCTTACCATGGAAACGCTCTACCTCCTGAGCTAAAACGGCATTATTAAGAAAAAAAGCCTTCGATTATTCATCGAAGACTTTTTTAGTTGCGCGGCAACTTCCTACCCTCGCAGAGGGCGATCCCTCAACTACTCTTGGCGTTTAGAAGCTTAACTTCTGTGTTCGGCATGGGAACAGGTGTATCCTTCTAGCTATCGCCACCACACTATTTATCTGAAAGAACTTCGTTCTCTCAAAACTAGATATTATTTATTTCTTCCGATTACTACCTTACTTGGTTAAGTCCTCGACCAATTAGTACTAGTCCGCT
>NZ_BAABVU010000035.1:0-429 GCF_040369555.1 Apilactobacillus pseudapinorum | reverse complement strand
CCGCTACACATGGAGTTCCACTTTCCTCTTCTGTACTCAAGTTTTGTAGTTTCCACTGCACTTCCTCAGTTGAGCTGAGGGCTTTCACAGCAGACTTACAAAACCGCCTGCGCTCGCTTTACGCCCAATAAATCCGGACAACGCTTGCCACCTACGTATTACCGCGGCTGCTGGCACGTAGTTAGCCGTGGCTTTCTGGTTAAATACCGTCAAAACATGAACAGTTACTCTCATGCTTGTTCTTCTTTAACAACAGAGTTTTACGAGCCGAAACCCTTCATCACTCACGCGGCGTTGCTCCATCAGACTTTCGTCCATTGTGGAAGATTCCCTACTGCTGCCTCCCGTAGGAGTCTGGGCCGTGTCTCAGTCCCAATGTGGCCGATTACCCTCTCAGGTCGGCTACGTATCATCGTCTTGGTGGGCTTT
>NZ_BAABVU010000034.1:0-219 GCF_040369555.1 Apilactobacillus pseudapinorum | reverse complement strand
ACTCCGAATGTCAGACTCGAACTGACGACAACCTGATTAACAGTCAGGTGCTCTACCAACTGAGCTAATTCGGAATAAAGCGCGGCGACTTCCTACCCTCGCAGAGGGCGATCCCTCAACTACTCTTGGCGTTTAGAAGCTTAACTTCTGTGTTCGGCATGGGAACAGGTGTATCCTTCTAGCTATCGCCACCACACTATTTATCTGAAAGAACTTCGT
>NZ_BAABVU010000033.1:0-28640 GCF_040369555.1 Apilactobacillus pseudapinorum | reverse complement strand
ATGGTGCTTTCCCTACACAAGCAAAGAATCCACTCATTGATATGATAATGAAGTTAACAAAATAAATCTGTGGTAAGACTCCGTATGATATCAATATTTGGGCATAAATCGCCCCTATTAGTGCTCCTAATGATAACATTGGTAAAAATATGCCACCGGGTAAACCAGTTGAATAAGAAAAAATAGACATGAAAAATCTAATAATTAAAAACCAGATCAAAATTGTTAGTGTTGGTGTTACTTTGGCGATTAATAAAACCATTGTACTTCCACCACCTACGATTGTGGGTAAGTACATTTCAAATGGAATTACTAACATAAATGGAATTGTTATCCACACAATGTTTGGAACCCAGTTCAATTTTTCATATAGATCATTAATATGCAATGTTGACCATTCATAAATCATTCCGCACAATCCTAAAATAATCCCCAAACCAATTAAGTAAGGATAAATGTGTAACGGAATCACATGTGAATATGCCATGTGTAAAACGGGAACCTTGCCAAAGATAGCACTAGAAACAAAATTTGCACTTACAGCAGCTGATAATGAAACTATCCACACTGATGTGGAAAAGTTATGATAGATCTCTTCTAGTACAAATAATGTACTAGCAATGGGTGCATTAAATGCCGCAGATAGTCCAGCTGCAGCTCCACCGGAAACTAAAACTTTTTCATCATCGCTGTTTTGTTTCAACAATTTGGAAAGTCCTTGCGCAGTGGTCGCTCCTAATTGAATTGAAGGCCCTTCTCTTCCTAAGAATAAACCACTGGAAATCGCTAAAATCCCACCTACGAATTTTTTAGATAGAACCGACCACCAAGAATAAGTTAATTCACCATTTAGTAAACCTTCTACTTGTGGAATTCCTGAACCTTTGATGTTTTTATCTTCTTGAATCAAGCTATAACCAATTAACGCAATTAAAACGTTAATCAATATCAATAGCGCTAAAAAGCCTAAATTATGTTTAGCTAATTTGGCTAGTAATAGGAAACCTTTTGATAGGTTCTCAATTCCTAGTCTAAATAAACTAACTATTAATCCCGCAGCGATTCCAATCAGTACCCCATATAAAACTGATTTAAACCTTTTAATATTATCAACTTGCAAATTGTCCGCCTCTTTATCCACATGAAATAACATTCAAAAATATGTACAAAAAAAGCATTGAAACATTCAATGCTTTTTTATTTATAACAAGTTATTATTTGTTAATAACGTTGTTACGAGCTTCTTCAGTTAGGTTGTAGAATGAGTTGATACCCTTGTATTCTGCAACTGAAGCTAATTGATCTTCAATTCTCATTAGTTGGTTGTACTTAGCGATACGTTCGCCACGACTCATTGAACCAGTCTTAATTTGACCAGCGTTTAGAGCAACAACTAAGTCAGAAATTGTAGTATCTTCAGTTTCACCTGAACGGTGAGAGATGATAGCTGTGTAGTTAGCTTCTTTAGCCATTTCAACAGCGTTAACAGTTTCTGTTAAAGTACCAATTTGGTTAAGCTTGATTAGGATAGCGTTAGCAACGCCACTCTTAATACCTTTTTGTAGGTAATCAGTGTTAGTTACGAATAAATCATCACCAACGATTTGAACTTTCTTACCTAGGCGTTCAGTAGCCATTTGCCAGTCTTCCCATTCGTTTTCATCCAAAGGATCTTCGATTGAGATAATTGGGTACTTGTCAACTAATTGTTCTAGCAATGTAACAAATTCATCAGCAGAGTATGACTTACCATCACCTACTAAGTTGTACTTCTTAGTTTCTGCATCGTAGAATTCTGAAGCAGCACAGTCAAAGGCGATTGAAACGTCTTTACCTGGTTTGTAACCAGCACGTTGAATTGCTTCTACTAAAATTTCAAATGGTTCTTCGTTGTTCTTCAAGTCAGGGGCAAAACCACCTTCGTCACCTACGGCAGTTGAGTAACCCTTTTCGTTCAAGATAGCTTTTAGGTTGTGGAAAGTTTCAGCACCCATACGGATAGCTTCCTTAACAGTTTCCGCACCAACAGGCATGATCATGAATTCTTGGAAGTCAACCTTGTTGTTGGCATGTTTACCACCATTGATAACGTTCATCATTGGTGTTGGTAATACGTGTCCATTGAAACCACCTAAGTAGTTGTATAAAGGAACACCTAGTTCATCAGCAGCAGCACGCGCAGCAGCTAAAGAAACACCTAGAATAGCGTTAGCACCTAACTTACCTTTGTTAGGAGTTCCATCTAGCTTAATCATAGCTTCATCGATAGCAACTTGATCAGTTACATCGTAACCTACGATTTCTTTTGCGATGATGTTATTAACGTTGTTAACAGCCTTAGTAACACCTTTACCCATGAAACGGTTTTTGTCACCGTCACGTAATTCAACGGCTTCGTGTTCACCAGTAGATGCACCTGAAGGAACGATACCGCGTCCCATTGCACCTGCTTCAGTATATAGTTCTACTTCAACTGTAGGATTTCCACGAGAATCTAGTACTTCTCGAGCATAAATATCTGAAATAATTGACATTTTATTCTCTCCTTAATGAAAGTTGTTACCTCGGAATCAAGGCTACTTTCATTTTATTATTTTAACGACTAACTTTCAATAAAAAACTGTTCAATCTGTTAATTATTTTGATAATTAACGATTTTTATGAATTCTTCGGCCTTCAAACTGCTCTTTCCAGGAAGAACTCCATCCACATCCTCTTGCTTCATAATTTCAGCAACATTGCGTGAATTAACACTTCCACCATATACAATTCTAATTTCGTTAGCGATATCTTGACCATATAAATCAATTAAAGTTTCGCGAATTAAAAAACAAGCTTCTTGAATTTCTGCAGCACTAGCAGTACGACCAGTTCCAATTGCCCAACTAGGTTCGTAGCCAATCACCACGTGCTTGGCATCTTCAGGTGAAATCCCCTTCAATGCTTCAATCACTGGGTTTACCACCCAATTCATTTCATCGACTGTCTTTCTTTTTGCCATGGTTTCATCACAACAAATTATCGGTGTCATATTATTTTTAATTACTGCTTTTACTTTTTTATTAATCATTTTGTTTGATTCGTCAAAGTATTTACGACGTTCAGAATGACCAAGCATCACATACTTAACGCCCATGTCGGCTAGTGCCATTGGACTAACTTCACCAGTATATGCTCCTGAATCTTTATAAAAGCAGTTTTGTGCTGCGGTTTTTAAGTTTTTTTCTTCTTTACAAAATTTAGTCAAAGCATCCATATAAATTGAAGATGCAGCAATTGCACATTCCACGTCATGTGGATCTGGCAATCTTCCTTTGACTGTACTTAGGAAATCTTCTACTTCAGATAATGTTAAGTTCATCTTCCAATTTCCAACAATAAAAGGAGTTCTCATTTTATACCTCCTATACTCTTATTATAATTATCGTTTAACGCCACAATTTAATGATATCATTTTTCGCAATGAATATCCTGTTTAGCAATTACCTTGTTAGGCAATTCCCACTCCTCTTATTATACAAAAAAAAGACCCGATGTTATACATCGAATCTTAAAAAGATAACTTATCTTATTTATCTGTGATTGAAGCAATACCTGGTAAAGTCTTACCTTCCATGTATTCTAGAGAAGCTCCACCACCAGTTGAAACGTGTGATAGCTTGTCAGCAATACCTAATTCGTTACATGCGGCAGTTGAGTCACCACCACCAACAACAGTAGTTGCGTCAGTTAGTTGACCTAAGAACTTACCAACAGCTAATGTACCGTTAGCAAAGTTACTCATTTCAAACACACCCATAGGTCCGTTCCAAACAACAGTCTTAGCATCTTTTAGAACGCTTTCGAATAATTCAATACTCTTAGGACCAATATCTAGAGCCATTTGACCATCAGGAATATTTTCACCAACAGTTTGAATTGGAGCATCGTTGTTGAATTCTGGAGCAACGATTGAGTCGATAGGTAGAACAATCTTGTCGCCACCCTTTTCTAAGATTTCCTTAGCAGTATCAATCTTGTCCTTTTCAACTAGTGAGTTACCAATTGAGAAACCTTTAGCAGCGTAGAATGTGTAAGTCATTCCACCACCGATGATAATTTTATCAGCTTTATCTAGTAGGTTGTCGATAACACCAATCTTATCTGAAACCTTTGCACCACCTAAGATGGCAACAAATGGACGTTTAGGATCGTTTACGGCACCACCGATAAATTTAATTTCTTTTTCCATTAGGAAACCAGCAGCAACAGGTTTGTCGTTAGCTTCCATAGCAGTTGCAATACCAACGTTCGAAGCATGTGAACGGTGAGCAGTTCCGAATGCATCGTTTACGAAGCAGTCACCAAGTGAAGCCCAGTATTCACCTAACTTAGGATCATTACCCGATTCACGTTTAACAGTTTCACCGTCAACAACGTCTTCAAAACGAGTGTTTTCAACAACAACAATGTCACCATCGCTCATGTTGTTAATTGCATCTTCAAGTTGTGAACCTTCTGTTTCAGGAACAAAAGTAACAGGCTTGTTGATTAGTTCAGATAGCTTTGCAGCAACTGGACGTAGTGAAAGTTCTTTCTTATCATCTTCACTCTTGATTCTACCAAGATGTGAGAATAATACAGCCTTTCCACCATGTTCGATTACGTATTTGATTGTTGGAATAGCACCAACGATACGACTAGTATCACCAACAACGCCATCTTTAATAGGAACGTTGAAGTCAACACGCATTAAAACTTTTTTACCTTTTAAATCTAAATCAGAAACAACTGTCTTAGCCAATCTAGATTACCTCCCAAACAATATTTAATAAATAAATGTAACAATTTCAATATACTTCATTTAAAGTATAATTTCAAAGATTTTTAAAATTATTTATTATAAAAAATGGAGGAGGCATTTGCCTCCTCCACCTTAAAACTTGCTAAATTATAATTAAGATTATAGTTGAGCGAAGTGTAGTAAAGTACGAACCATGTTACAAGTGAAGCCCCATTCGTTATCGTACCATGACCAAACTTTAACAAGTTGGTCGTCACCGAATGTAGTAACATCAGTTTGAGTAGCATCAAATACTGATCCGTGAGTATCACCAATGATATCACTTGAAACGATTGGTTCATCGTTGTAACCAAATGCTTCGTTACCTTCAGTGTATTCTTTCATCTTAGCGTTAATTTCATCAGCTGTTACGTTCTTCTTTTCAACGATAGCAGTTAATTCAGTTAATGAACCGTCAACAATACCAACACGTTGAGCAACACCATTTAACTTACCGTCAAGTTCTGGAACAACAAGACCTAGGGCCTTAGCAGCACCAGTTGAATGAGGAATAGTGTTAGTTGATGCAGTACGGTTGTTTCTGAACTTCTTACCACGAGGGCCATCTAAGATAGCTTGAGTTGAAGTAAAGGCATGAATAGTAGTCATAGTACCAACTTTGATACCAAAGTCTTTGTTCAAGAAGTAAGCAGTTGGTGCAATACTACTTGTAGTACATGAACCAGCTGAAACAATCTTGTCATCTGAGTTTAGAGTATCCAAGTTAACACCAGGAACAACAGTCTTAATTTGACCTGCAGGTGCAGAAATAAGAACACGCTTTGCACCAGCGTCTAAGTGAGCTTGTGATTTTTCTTCTGAAGTGTAGAAACCAGTACATTCTAGTACAAAGTCAACACCATCATTTTTAACCCATGGTAGGTCAGCGGCATTACGTTCAGCGTAAACTGGAACTTCCTTACCGTCAACAACGATTCCGTTATCAGTTGAAGTAACTTCACCTGGGAATTTACCATGTGTTGAATCATATTTTAATAAGTATGCAAGCATTGAAGGAGTTGTTAAATCGTTGATAGCAGCAACTTCAATTTCGTCTGAGTTTAGTTCGTGGATACGTTTGAAAGCCAAACGACCAATACGACCAAAACCGTTAATACCAATTTTTACAGTCATAACTGTTTTCCTCCTAGAGAAATAAATTTAAGTACTACGTACGGATTAAATGTTACTACTTTTTTACTGATCAGTCTACAATACTTGCTCAGTATTTTAAAAATAATTACGAATAGTTATTTTTATTAAAGTAGTTGTCTAATCCTACTTCATTAGTATATCAGTGCTATTTTATGTTTGCAAATCAATTAGCTCATTCACTATCTTGAATTTTAACGCCAATTCCGCTATAGTTTAACCTGTTTAAACGCATCTGTAGTGTAATGGATAGCACCAAAGATTCCGGTTCTTTTAATGGGGGTTCGATTCCCTCCAGATGCACTAGTAATTATTATAGTTAAATCATTTGACCTTAATTGACCATTGATATAAAATTATAATAATTCAAAAATGAATTATCTGTAAGGGAGGATAACACTATGAATTTAGTCCCAACTGTCATTGAACAATCATCAGGCGGTGAACGTGCATATGACATTTACTCAAGATTATTAAAAGACAGAATCATCATGCTATCAGGTCCAATCGAAGACAACATGGCTAATACCATTATTGCTCAACTATTATTCCTTGATGCACAAGATTCTGAAAAAGATATTTACCTATACATCAACTCTCCAGGTGGTGTGGTAACTGCAGGTATGGCAATTTACGATACTATGCAATTCATCAAAGCTGATGTTCAAACCATCGTTATGGGTATGGCTGCTTCAATGGCCAGTGTGCTAGCATCTTCAGGTGCCAAAGGTAAGCGCTTTGCTTTACCTCACTCTGAAGTTCTAATTCACCAACCTTCTGGTGGTGCCCAAGGTCAACAAACTGAAATCGCTATTGCAGCGGAATCAATTTTGAAGACTAGAAAGATGATTAACGAAATCTTAGCTCAAAACTCAGGTCAATCAATTGAAAAAGTTAACCTAGATACTGAACGTGATAAATACTTAAGCGCTCAAGAAGCTGTTGACTACGGTTTAATTGATAGCATCATGACTAACAGTTCTGAACGTAAATAATAAAAAAAGACTTAGCTATGACAGCTAAGTCTTTTTTATATCGCTTCTTCTCTTAATTTGTCAGCAAACTCATTAATTTTTCTTAATCTGTGGTTAATTCCTGACTTAGAAATACTCCCACTTGGTAGTGATTCGCTAAGTTCTTTTAAACTAACCTCTGGCATTTTCATTCGAGTCATTGCGACTTCATATAATTTTTCTGGTAAGTGATCTAAACCAACCGTTTCATCAATGAACTTGATGTTAGCTAATTGCTTAGTTGAAGCATTCGCTACCTTGTTCATATTAGCAGTTTCGCAATTTACCAATCTATTAACAGAATTACGCATATCTCGCATAATTCGCACATCTTCGAATTTAAGCATTGCATTAGTGGCACCAATTAATTGTAAGAAGTTAGCTATCTTTTCAGCTTCCTTCAAATACGTGATGTATCCACTTCTTCTATCGGTTGTTCGAGAGTTTAAATCGTAATTATTCATCATTTCAGAAATCATGTCATTATGTTCTTCATACAATGAATATATTTCCAAATGATATCTAGAAGTTTCCGGATTATTTACAGAACCACTGGCTAAAAACGCCCCTCTTAAATAAGAACGTACTTGGGAATCGTCTTTTAATAATTCGACTGGAACCCTTTCGACGATTTGGAAATTTTCTAAAATCCCTAAGTCATCCAAGATTGCTTGTGCTTGATCAGCAATTCGTACAACATAGACATTATTTTTATTTAATTTCATTTTCTTTCTAACAACTAACTTACTTTCAACCTTATAAAATTCTAAGATTAATTTGTAAATTCGACGTGCTATGGCAGGATTTTCTGTTTGAATATTTAGAATAATCTTACGATTAGCAAGCGAAATTGAACCGTTCATACGAATTAATGCCATCAATTCCGCCTTCGCATTCTTTTTATGCACTTCTAAGGTTGTTAGTTCTTTTTTTACGTCACTAGCATATGACATGTTGCATCATCCTATTCTTTGGTGACTAATTCGACTAACTTATCAGCCACTTTTTTTCCATTATGAAATGCCCCACGATTAGTTAATAATAAGAAATCGTCGTAAATCACTTGGCATCCCAATTCTTCTAATCTATTCTCATCATGTTCTACTGGACTAGATATTTCATTAAATCTTTGATGATCAATTTGACTATCTAAAACTGGTGTCTTATTAACAATCACAACATCTATAAAATTGCTGTTCATGTGTTTATTTAAGACTTCAACGTGATTGGCATCGGTAAAGTTATCAGTTTCGCCAAATTGCGTCATGATATTACATATATACACAACTTGTGCTTTTGACTTTATAATCGCATCCCCAATATTTGAAATCATTAAATTAGGTAGAATGCTTGTAAATAAGCTTCCTGGTCCTAATACAATTTGATCAGCCTCTAAAATGGCATCAATCACTTCTTGATTTGCTACTGGTGGGTTATCGGGGTCATCTGTTTCCACCCAAACACGATTTATTTGCTTATCAGCGTAGGTAATTTCATATTCACCCTTCATAGTCGAACCATCTTTAAATTCAGCACAGAGCTGTAATTTTTGGTTTGTAGAAGGATATATTTTCCCAGTGATGTCCATCATTTGACTTAATAGCTTAACGGCGACATTAATGTCACCCTTCATTTCAGTCATTGCGGTAATAATTAAATTTCCTAATGAGTGTCCTGATAAAAAGTCATTATTATCGTTAAAACGATACTGGAATAAATCTAGTTCAGTTTGCGGTAAATTGGAAAGTGATGCCAATACATTTCTGATATCACCAGGAGGGACAACGTTAGCAGCTTTTCTTAGTTTTCCAGAAGAACCGCCGTCATCAGAGACATTTACGATTGATGTAATATTAACATCTTTGTCTTTTAAATTATTTAAGACCACTGGCAAACCCGTTCCGCCACCAATCACAACGACGTTTTTTAAAGTTCTCATTTGACTGGTCCCTCCTCTCCTTTTTAAGATAACCCAAGAATTATAACACACGTACCCGGGTGTGTCATTTATTAAGCAATAAAAAAGGTGCTAAAAAGCACCTTTTTATTTTTGACTTTCTTTAGTTCGCTTAGTATCACGTTCTAAGACTGGTTTTAAATATTGACCGGTATAACTATCAGCAACTTCCACCACTTCTTCAGGAGTTCCAGTTGCAATAATGGTTCCACCACCATCTCCACCTTCAGGTCCTAAATCAATAATGTGGTCAGCTGTTTTAATCACATCTAAATTATGTTCAATAATTAAAACGGTGTTGCCTTGATCCACTAATTCATGCAAAACAACTAGTAAACGGTTAATGTCATCAGTATGCAATCCAATTGTTGGTTCATCTAAAATGTATAGATTATTACCAGCTGATTTCTTATATAGTTCAGAAGCTAACTTCATTCGTTGTGCTTCCCCACCAGATAAAGTGGTTGCTGATTGGCCTAATTGAACATAGCCTAATCCTACTTCATCAATGGTTTCTAATTTTCTAGTAATCTTTGGAATTGCAGAGAAGAATTCCAACGCTTGATCGACTGTCATGTCTAATACATCAGAAATATTTTTCCCTTTGTATTGTACTTCAAGTGTTTCAGCATTGTATCGTTTACCATGACAAACTTCACATGGTACGTATACATCTGGTAGGAAGTTCATTTCAATTTTTAGAATTCCATCCCCATGACAGGTTTCACAACGTCCACCCTTAACATTAAAACTAAAACGACCCTTTTGATATCCTCTTAGCTTCGCTTCGTTGGTTTCAGCGAATAATGTTCTGATATCGTCAAAGACACCGGTGTAAGTTGCCGGATTACTTCTTGGCGTTCTTCCGATTGGGCTTTGGTCGATATTAATAAGCTTATCAATATTTTTGTAACCAGAGATACTCTTATACTTACCTGGCTTTTCAGAATTATGGTTAATCTTTTGTGCGATTGCTCTCTTCACAATTCGATTAATTAATGTTGATTTACCTGAACCAGAAACTCCGGTAACAACATTAAATTCACCCAATGGAATTTCAGCAGTAACGTCTTTTAGATTATTTTCACTAGCTCCAGTGACCTTAATCTTTTTACCATTACCCTTACGGCGTTTTAATGGCACTGGCACAAACTTTTTACCAGATAGATATTGACCAGTTAATGAATTATCATTTTGAGCCACTTCTTCCGGTGTTCCAGCTGCCATCACGTTACCACCATTAGTTCCTGCACCAGGTCCAATATCAACAATATAATCTGCTGATCTTTGCGTATCTTCACCGTGTTCAACCACAACTAAAGTATTCCCCAAATCACGCATTGCCTTTAGTGAAGAAATTAGTCGGTCATTATCTCTTTGATGTAACCCAATTGATGGTTCATCTAACACATATAGGACTCCAGAAAGATTGGAACCAATTTGCGTTGCTAATCTAATTCTTTGTGATTCCCCACCAGAAAGGGTTCCTGCAGTTCTAGATAAAGTTAAATAATCTAGTCCAACATTCTTTAAGAAAGTTAGACGATCAATAATTTCTTTTAGAATTGGTTTAGCAACAACGCTATCTTTTTCACCAAAATGTAAATCGGTGAAGAAATTCAATTCTTTAATCACATCTAAATCAGTTGCTTCACTAATATTTAAATCATCAACTTTAACACTTAATGCTTCTTCATTCAGTCTGTAACCATGACAAGTTTGACATGTTAACTCTGTCATATATTGACGCATTTGGTCTCTTGTAAAATCACTATTGGTACCGTGATAACGACGGTCAATGTTATTTACAACCCCTTCAAATTCAGCATCAGTATCCTTAATGCCACCAAAACCATTAGTACTATCAAAATGAAAATGAAATTTTTTCCCATTTGATCCGTACATAATTATGTCACGTTGTTTTTTCGGTAACTTATTAAATGGAGTATCCATATCGATACCAAATTGTTCACACGCTTGCTCTAACATGCTTGGGTAGTATTTAGAACTAATTGGGTTCCAAGGCTCAATTGCCCCTTCATTTAGCGTTTTAGAGGTATCTGGAATGATTAGAGATTCATCCACTTCTAGTTTCATCCCTAAACCATCACAACTTGGACATGCCCCAATTGGTGAATTGAATGAAAATAGTCTTGGTTCTAGTTCACTAACAGTGAACCCACAAAGTGGACAAGCATAATGTTCTGAGAAAATTAGATTTTCCCCTGCACCCATTAAATCCGCAATCGCATATCCTTCACTTAAACGTAATGCGGTTTCTAGTGAGTCAGATAATCTTGATTTAATGCCATCTTTAACGATAATTCTATCCACCACAATTTCAATGTTGTGGTGTTTATTCTTATCTAATTCAATATCATCTTCGATTTCGTGCACTTCGCCATCAACACGATAACGGACAAAACCTTCACGCTTAATTTTTTCGATGATCTTCTTGTGTTGACCACGCTGTTCCCTAACAACAGGTGACAAAATTTGCATCTTAGTTCTTTCGGGTAAGGCTAGAACCGCATCCATCATTTGATCAATCGATTGTCTAGTAATCTTAGTTCCGTCATTAGGACAAATTGGAGTTCCAACTCGTGCCCACAACAATCTAAAGTAATCATTGATTTCAGTAACTGTTCCAACCGTTGAACGAGGATTTTTCGAAGTTGTCTTTTGGTCAATCGCAATCGCTGGACTTAATCCTTCAATCGAGTCGACATCTGGTTTATCCATTTGGCCTAAAAATTGACGAGCGTATGAGGAAAGACTTTCCACGTATCGACGTTGTCCTTCTGCATATAAAGTATCAAATGCCAAAGAACTCTTTCCAGAACCTGACAACCCGGTCATTACTGTTAGTTTGTTTTTAGGAATTGAAACGCTAATATCCTTTAAGTTATGTGCACGGGCACCTTTAATAACAATCTTATCGTTTTGCACCTTGTTTCCTCCTTACATCTGACTCTTTAAATCCATCACCGTATCACGCAATGCAGCAGCTTTTTCGAAATCTAGTTTTGCGGCTGCTTGTTTCATTTCCTTGGTTAATGTTTCGATCATTTGTTTTTGATCTTTCTTGGTTAGTTTTTGGAAATCAGATTCGATAAATGAATGATCTTCTTTATCATTATCATCTTTATTACCATAACTAATTAAGTCACGAATTGGTTTCTTAATTGTATGTGGCGTAATTTGATGTTCTTTATTGTATTCTTGTTGAATGCTACGTCTTCTGGCAGTTTCATCGATTGCTTTTTGCATTGAATCAGTTACATAGTCAGCGTACATAATAACTGCCCCATTTTCATTTCTGGCAGCACGTCCAATCGTTTGAATCAATGAACGTTCATTTCTTAGGAATCCTTCTTTATCGGCATCTAAGATAGCAACTAGTGAAACTTCAGGAACGTCAATTCCTTCTCTTAACAAGTTAATTCCAACTAAAACATCATATTTACCTAGTCGTAAATCTCTAATTATTTTAGTTCTTTCCAGTGTCTTAACATCTGAATGTAAGTATGCCACTTTAATCCCTAGGTCTTTCAAGTAATCAGTTAAATCTTCAGACATTTTCTTGGTTAAAGTCGTAACAAAAACACGTTCGTTCTTTTCGATTCGATCGTTAATTTCACCAACTAAGTCATCCATTTGTCCCATAATTGGACGCACTTCTACCGTTGGATCTAACAAACCAGTTGGTCGAATAATTTGTTGAACAATGTTCTTTTCAGGTGTCTCTTCCAATTCACGTGGTCCTGGCGTCGCAGACATATAAATTGCTTGATTAACACGTTCTTTAAATTCGGGCATCTTTAGCGGTCTATTATCAAGAGCACTAGGCAATCTAAAACCGTACTCAATTAAACGCTCTTTTCTAGCTTTATCACCGTTGTACATCCCACCTACCTGTGGCAATGTTTGATGTGATTCATCGACTACTAACAAGTAATCATCTGGGAAGAAATCTAATAGCGTATAAGGTGCTTCACCCGGTTTTCGATTATCCATATATCTGGAATAATTTTCAATTCCGTTGGTATATCCCATTTCTGCCATCATTTCAATATCATAAGTAGTACGTTGTTTTAATCGTTGCGCTTCTAGCAATTTACCTTCTTTTTCAAATTCGGCAACTTGTTCTATCATTTCTTCCTTAATTCCTTTTAATGCATGATCCATGTTTTGATCATCAGTCAAAAAGTGGGTTGCTGGGAAGATAATAATATTGTCTTTTTTACCAATAAATTCACCGGTTAATGTGTCGATTTCTTTAATAGAATCAATCTCATCACCAAAGAATTCAATTCTAAACGCGTGTTGGTCTCCCGAAGCAGGAAAAATATCAACAACATCTCCATGAACCCTAAATCGACCACGCTGAAAATCAATATCATTTCGATCAAATTGGATTTCAACTAGTCTTCTTAGTAATTCATCTCGCTCGATTTGTTGACCCACATTTAGTGCAATCGTATGTTTGTAGTATTCTTTAGGACTTCCTAATCCAAAAATGGATGAAACAGATGCAACAATGATAACGTCATTTCTAGTTAGTAATGAGTTAGTTGCGGCATGGCGTAGTTTATCGATTTCATCATTGATTGAAGAATCCTTTTCAATATAGGTATCACTTGAAGGTACATATGCTTCTGGTTGGTAGTAATCATAATAACTAACGAAGTATTCAACTGCGTTATTAGGAAAGAACTCTTTAAATTCACTATATAGTTGACCCGCTAATGTTTTATTATGCGATAAAATCAACGTTGGTTTATTCACATTTTTAATCACATTAGAAATCGTAAAGGTCTTCCCTGTACCCGTAGCCCCTAATAGGATTTGTTGCTTTTGTCCATCTTCAATCCCCTTGGTTAATTGACTAATAGCCTCTGGTTGATCACCAGTAGGTTTATATTTTGATACTAATTCAAATTTATTATTATTTTCGCGTTGGATTTCCAAACAAAGTCCTCCTTTGTTCACTCGTAGGGTTTTCGACCCTTTTCATTCATATTTAATAATATTTTAACATACGAACAAACTTTCTAAAACTAATGTTCTCCTTTTTAAGAGTAAAAAAAGACTGGTATTAAAACCAGTCTTTTTGATTACTTTTTATAATGATGAAACGTATTCAAATGCGTTTTGACCAGCAATTCCACCGTCTCCAACGGCAGTAGTTACTTGTCTTAATTCTTTTTGACGAACGTCTCCAATGGCAAACACACCATCAATATCAGTTTCCATTCTTTCGTTAGTCTTAATCCAACCTTTTTCATCAGTGATGTTTAGGTTCGCAAATGCTTCAGTCATTGGGTTGTTACCAACATAAATAAATACACCAGAAGCGTCAACAACGCTTTCTTCGTTAGTCTTGTTGTTTACAGTTTTTACACCAGTAACTTTCATGTCATCTCCGATAACTTCAGTTACATTAGTGTCCCAAATGAATTCAATTTTGTCATTAGCAAATGCACGGTCTTGAATAACTTTTTGTGCACGAAGTTGATCACGACGGTGAATAACAGTTACTTTCGAAGCTAAACCAGCAAGGTAAAGTGCTTCAGAAATAGCTGAATCTCCACCACCGACAACTACGACTTCACGGTTCTTGAAGAAGGCACCATCACATACGGCACAGTAAGAAACTCCTCTTCCACCGTATTCATCTTCACCAGGCACGCCTAGTTTACGGTATTGTGAACCAGTACCAATGATAACAGAACTTGTTTCGTAACTACCTTGGTCGGTGTTAACAATCTTTGAATTACCCTTGTCTTCAATTGATTCAACAGTTCCGTATTCATACTTGGCGCCAAAGTTAGTTGAGCTTTCGTACATATTCTTAGCTAAATCTGGTCCTAAAATGGATTTGAATCCAGGATAGTTTTCAATTTCAGCTGTGTTGTTCATTTGACCACCGTAGATACCACGATCAATCATTAAAACTGATAAATTAGCACGAGAAGCATATAGTGCGGATGTCATTCCACCAGGTCCAGCACCAATAACAATTACGTCATATTTTTCCATAATTAACTTCCCCTTTCATATATTCAATAAATGATACTTTACTATCATATGATAGATTTGTCCATTAATTAGCACACAAACTAATTTTAAAGTTTCTTAGCTAAATCTTTAATGTATTCTTTCAATTGGTCTGCAACTTCTGGATGTTGTAGTCCAAATTCAATGTTGGTTTGTAGCCAACCGAACTTGTTACCAGTATCGAAACGGTCACCTTTGAATTCGTGAGCGTAAACTTTACCATCTTTATTTAATGTATCAATAGCATCAGTTAATTGAACTTCATTACCTTTACCTGGCTTAGTGTTTTCCAAAATATCAAAGATTTCAGGAGTTAATAAGTAACGACCGATAATCGCTAAATCACTAGGTGCGTCTTCAGGATTTGGTTTTTCAACGAAGTTAACAACGTCGTATAGGCCATCTTTAACTTCTTTAGCTGGGTTAATTACACCGTACTTTGAAGTATCTTCATGAGGCACTCTCATAACAGCTAAAGTTGAAGAACCTGTTTCTTCGTAACTATCAATTAATTGCTTAGTTAATGGTGTTTTATCTTCCATTAAGTCATCACCTAACATGATAACAAAAGGATCATCGCCAACAAAACTCTTGGCAGTATATACAGCATCCCCTAAACCATTTGGATGTTCTTGACGTTTAAAGTAAATGTTTAAGCCATTAGTTTTCTTAACTGCTTCTAACATTTCCTTTTTACCTTTACTTTCGAGGTTTAATTCTAGTTCAGTGTTTGAATCAAAATGATCTTCGATGGCACGTTTGCCTTTACCGATAATGATTAGGATATCAGTGATTCCTGATTCAATTGCTTCTTCAACGATTAGTTGAATTGCTGGTTTATCAACTACTGGTAACATTTCTTTTGGCATTGCCTTAGTTTCTGGTAAGAATCTAGTTCCTAATCCAGCAGCTGGAATGATTGCCTTTTTAATCTTTTTCATCTTTATAAACTCCTATATCGATTAGTCTAATTCTTCTCGACCTTTACGGTTCATTAATTGTTTAATTGCATCATCAATTGTTAATTGGTTGTGTAGCACTTTGTAGATTGCTGATGTGATTGGCATATCAATACCACGTTGAGCTGCTAATTCATAAGCAGCTTCAGCTGTAGCAATTCCTTCGATTACCATTCCCATGTTCTTAACAATATCATCTAGTGTTTCACCTTTACCTAATTGGTATCCAGCACGCCAGTTTCTTGAGTCACTACTTGTGGCAGTAACAATCACATCACCAAATCCTGAAAGACCAGTAAATGTTAATGGGTTAGCACCAAATGAAGTTCCTAAACGTGAAATTTCAGCTAAACCACGAGTCATTAGCGCAGCTTTGGCGTTATCAGCATAGCCTAAACCATATAATGCTCCGGCACCGATTGCGATGATGTTCTTCAAAGCCGCTCCAATTTCAACACCGATAATGTCATCGTTTGTGTAAACTCTGAAATATTCATTGATGAATAATGATTGGATGTGTTCAGCATCTTTAATGTTTTCTGAAGCTGTAGTAACTAAAGTAATATCGTGTTTAGCAACTGATTCTGCTTGACTAGGTCCTGAAATAACTGAAACAGATTTACGATGCTTTGGATCGATTTCTTCTGATAGCACTTCAGACATTCGCTTATATGTTTTTTGTTCGATTCCTTTACTACCATGAATGATGTTAACTGACATGTCTAGTTCTTCTAGAATTTCGTTAACTTGTTTAGCAGTATTTCTAGTTACTTGAGCTGGAACAACGAATAAAATATCGTCTACACCTCTGATGGCTTCTTTCATATCACCATAAGCAACTAATTCTTTCGGATATGTAAAATCTTTAATGTATTTTTCATTTGTGTGTTGATTGTTTAATTCATCAACTTGAGCTTGTTTGTATGACCACAAACGTACTTCATTACCATTTTCTACTAAAATAGTTGCAAGCATGCTTCCCCATGAACCTGCTCCTAAAACTGCAATTTTTTCTGTCATTCTAATTACTCCTTAATTGTTAAACCAACTTACTACCATCTAAATAATATGGTAAGTCAGCTTCTTTTTTACGACGATAAATCATCAATGCAATTGCCCCAATAAATAGCACAATTGATAACATTTGAGATACTCTAATGCCACCGAATAGCATCAAGCTATCAGTTCTCATCCCTTCTACGAAGAATCGACCGAATGAGTACCAGATGATGTAAGATAAAACCACTTCACCACGTTTGAAAAACTTGTTAATGTGACGAAGATTCATTAATAATACGAATCCTAATAAATCCCATAATGATTCATACAAAAATGTAGGTTGGCGATAAAAGCCTTGAATATACATTTGATTAATTATGAACGTTGGTAAGTGTAGTGACTTAAGGAACGCTAAGCTTGTAATGTTACCAAAAGCTTCTTGGTTCATAAAGTTACCCCATCTACCGATTCCTTGACCCATAATTACTGTTGGTGCGATTACATCTAAGATCGCCCAAACAGAGATTAACTTACTACGACAGTATAGATAAACTACCACTGCAGCACCGATTAGCGCTCCGTAGATAGCAATTCCACCGTCCCAAATTTTAATGATTTCATTTAAATGTTGGCTGTAATATGGCCATTGGAAAACCACGTAATAAATACGAGCACAGATAATGGCCACTGGAAGTGCCCATAAAATCATGTCATATATATTATCTGGATCAATTCCGCGCTTGCGACCTTCTTTAACAGATAAAAAGACCGCAATTAATACAGCGGAGGCGATAAAGATTCCGTACCAATGAACCGCAACTGGTCCTAAGTTAAACGCAATCGGATTTAATGCGATTGAATGCATTACTTTTCACTTCCCTGGAAAGATTTTATTTCTTGTTTCCTGAGTTTTCTTTAATTAAGTTATTTAAGTTGTCATCAAAGACTTTAGTTGCGTCATATCCCATCTTTTTAGCACGATAGTTCATGGCAGCAGCTTCAATGATGATGGCTAGGTTACGACCTGTTTTAACAGGGATGCTAACTCTTTGAACGTCAACATCAAAGATTCTTCTAGTTTCGTCACCATTACCTAATCTGTCATATGGAGCATCATCAGACCAATTTTCCAAATGAACGATTAAATCAACTTTGGTTTGTGAACGAACGGCACCAGCACCAAATAAGTTCATCACATCGATAATTCCGATTCCTCTAATTTCCAATAAGTGACGTAAAATTGTTGGTGCTTGTCCAATCAATGTTTGTTCATCTTGTTGGTAAACTTCTACTCGGTCATCAGCAATTAGTCGATGTCCACGTTTTACAAGTTCTAGGGCTGTTTCACTCTTACCAATACCAGAGTCTCCAGTCATTAAGACCCCTAATCCATAAACGTCAATTAAAACTCCATGGATAGATTTTCTTTCAGCTAGTTTACCTTCTAAGAAGTTAGTCATGTTACTCAAAACTCTTGAAGTAGTAAGCTTTGAACCTAATACTGGAATGTGTTGATTCTTGGCAGCTCTGATTAATTCATCAGGTGGATCTAATTGGGTTGAAACCACAAAGGCAGGTGTTTCTGGTAAACACATTTTTTTCATGACCTCAAACAGCTCATTACTATCCATACCCTTTGCATATGAAGTTTCAGTAATTCCCAATAATTGAATTCTCTTTGCAGGATAGTAATTAAAGTATCCTGTTAATTCCAAACCAGGACGAGAAATATCACTAGTGGTAATTGGACGATCTAGGTATTCTTCACCATAAAAAATATCTAGATGGGTATTCTCGACTAGGTCTGCAACCGTTACACTATAAGCCATGATTTTACCTCCAGTTCTGATAAGTTAATTTTATCATGTTATTAGATGCATTTCATAATTAATTAGTAGTCTGACAAAATAATATTACAAATCGACATAATCAATGCAGCGATTATTGCCATTCCAAATGATGCAAAATGGAAATTACTTCCAACTACAGCAGATGTTATTTCCAACATAATTCCATTTAAAACAATACTAAATAGTCCTAATGTAATAATGTTAATTGGCAATGATAATATAAATAGCACTGGTTTTACTAGCGCATTTAATACCGCTAATACCACTGCAGCAATTAATGCGGTGGTGATACTTGCTACATAGAAACTACCTTGAAAGAAACCAGCAATTGCCATAAATAATAATGTATTAATTAAGATTCTTCCTAATATTCTCATTGCATCCTCCTATTTATGATCGTATTCATCCACGTCTGTTAAATTACGACGACCACTGTTTTGATCATTGTCTTTACTTGGAATGAAAACTAAACAAACAACGTAAGCCAATAATCCGAAGATTAAATGACCAGGCCAAATTGAAAGAATTACGAAAAGAATTCTAATAATTTGTGCATTGATGTTGAAGTATTCAGCAATTCCACCTAATGTTCCTGTTAATAATTTGTTGGTTTGTGAACGATAAATTTTATTCATCTTAAATTCCCCTTCGTTACTATAATTGGCATTTTAGCGAAAGTTCATTAAATGAACCTTAAGGTTATTTTTCCTTAATCAAAACGACCCCTAATTCATTTGGTGAGTCGCTATAAATTGCACTTTCCATAATTTTGATTCTGTCTTCCCTATTCAATACTTTCAAACGACAGAATGTTGGTGATGTTAATATTGCTTTATAAAATTCATCTTCTGAATTAATTTTGATATTGTTAACTTCAACGATTAAATCACCAATTTGCACACCCATCTTTTCTGCGGGAGTATCAGGACGAATTGAAATAACTCTTAGTCCGTTTACTGCATCAGAGAACCAGGTATCTTGTTTGCTATCACTTCTTTTAATCATTAAAACAGTAATAATGTATAAAACAATTAATCCAGCGATAGAGTATAATGCGATGTTTTCCACATTTTTAAAGTAATATGTCACTCCTGATAAAATAACACCTACTACTACTAACCAACCGATTTTTTTAGCCATAATTTTGAAAAAGGCTTTTGGCAATGACTTGAAGATGGTGATTCTCATTCCCAACATCACTGGTAAAATCAGTAAGCTAAATTTATGATCTCCGTAGCCGAATACTGGCCACCAATGCATCACTTGTTGAATTTGGTCTCCCGGAATTAATACTAATAATGGAAGAATTGTAAATTCTTTAGTCAAATATCCAGCAACTTTGTTACCTCTTTGGTTCTTAAAAATTTGTGGATTCGCATAGTTACCTAGCACAAAGCGGCTGTATAAAGCCATTAATAAAATCACGATTGTTAATAAAAGCAACACGTTGCCGAAGTCTGTTGATTGAATATTAATCCCGAAAGTATCAACTCCGTTAAAGAACTTAACTTGATAAATCAACCAGGTAATTGCGGTTGCAATTCCAAAGGTAATCAAGTTCAAAAATTGTCCTGGAATTAAAATTAAATTGACGATTAATAGTAATTGGTATACTACGATCCAAGTAACTGGTAGGTATACTCCTAAGATGATTGAAATCGCACTTCCGACAATTCCTAATAATATAAAACTAAGCCAAAAATGTTTAATTTCATAGTTATTGGCATAAATTGATGTGTTAAAGTCGCGTCTTTGTTTTGTTAAACGTTTTCTATAGATAATATAGTTTCTTAAGATTCCCAACCATAAAACTGGTTGAATTAGAATCAATAAAACTGTCAGTATTTCGCTCATGTATATTCCCCTGTCTAATTTGGATTGTTTTTACTCAACTTCCATTGTAAAAAGGCATTAATAAATGGATTTAAATCCCCGTCCATTACATCTTGTGCTTTAGCTGTTTCATAATTAGTACGATGATCTTTTACCATTGAATATGGGTGGAATACGTATGATCTAATTTGAGATCCCCAACCAATTTCTTTTTGTTCACCTTCTAATTGAGCCTTTTGTTGTTCTTTCTTTTCTTCTTCTAGTTCATATAATTTTGACTTCAACATGTTCATAGCTGTTTCTCTATTTTGCAATTGTGAACGTTGTGCCTGACTGGCAACGACAATCCCAGTTGGTTCATGCGTGATACGCACAGCTGAAGAAGTCTTATTAACGTGTTGTCCACCAGCACCACTGGCTCTATAAACATCAACTCTTAAATCAGATGGATTAATTTCAACGTCTACAGAGTCGTCTAATTCTGGCATTACATCAACTGAAGCGAAAGAAGTATGTCTTCTTCCGGCAGAATCAAAAGGAGAAATTCTAACTAAACGATGCACACCTTTTTCAGATTTTAAATATCCATAAGCATTTTCGCCGCTTACTAAAATCGTGGCGGTATCAATTCCGGCAACTTCACCAGCTTGATAGTTTAGGGTTTCTAACTTGAAACCATTTTGGTCAGCCCATCTGGTATACATTCTAAATAACATCATGCCCCAGTCATGAGATTCTGTCCCACCCGCTCCAGGGTGAATTTCCAAAATCGCATTATTGGCATCATATTTACCATTTAAAAGCATCCCTAAACGATACTTTTCTAAATGAGCTTTAGTATCTACTAACGAAGATTCAAATTCATCAATTAATGATGGATCTGGTTCTTCTTCAATCATTTCTAAAGTTAACTCTAATTCCTCAACTTCAGAATTTAATGCATTAAAATTATCATATTTTTTCTTTAATCGATTCGTTTCATTAATCAATGTTTGAGATTCGTCCGGATTATCCCAAAAACCTGGTTCGGCCATCTTAGATTCATTTATCTCAATACTAGCTTGTAGCGAATCTAGGTCAAAGAGACCCCCTAAAGCCTTGGATGGCTTTTTGAATTGAGCTTATTTCATTTCTAGCATCTGCTATTTCCATTCTTATGCTCCTTACTAAAAAAACGAAGAGAACTAATGTCCATCTTCGCTTTTTTATTATCTTTCGATGTTTTGTCTGATTTCAGCTTTCATGAACAATCTAGTGGTATCGTAATCAATATCTGAGATCATTTCTTCAAACATTTGATAACCTTCACGTTGATATTCAACTAGTGGATTTAATTGACCGTATCCTCTTAAACCAATTGATTGTCTCAATTGATCCATTTCATCAATATGGTCAGTCCAATGAGAGTCAACAACTCTTAATACAACAACCTTTTCAAATTCAAGCATTTGTTGTGGGTCGTATAATTGATCTCTCTTTTCAATGTATACTTGTTCAGATAGGTTGATTAAGTAATCTTTGATTTCTTGAGCAGACTTACCTTCTAAATCTGACTTAGAAATTGCATCTGGATTTACCAATGCACTAACAGCGAAATCTAAAATTGTATCTAAATCCCAGTCTTTTTGATCACCTTGGGTGTGTAAGTTAACAATTCTATTGATTGTTCTCTTAATCATTGGCTTAACAACCCAATCTAGTGATGTGTCTTCAGTAATAACTTTGTTTCTTTCATCATAGATAACATTACGTTGTTGTCTCATAACATCATCATATTGTAGAACTTGTTTTCTAGAATCGTAGTTGTTACCTTCAACACGTTTTTGAGCTGATTCAACTTGTTTTGTAATTAAGCGACTCTTAATTACGGCTGATTCACCATCAACCTTCATTCTGTCTAAGAATCCTTTAATCTTATCAGAACCGAAACGACGCATTAAGTCATCTTCTAGTGATAAGTAGAATTGTGATAGACCTGGGTCACCTTGACGTCCAGAACGTCCACGTAATTGGTTATCAATACGTCTAGATTCATGTCTTTCAGTACCAATAACAGCTAGACCGCCTAATTCAACGACGCCCGGTCCTAATTTAATATCAGTACCACGTCCGGCCATATTAGTGGCGATCGTAACGGCACCCTTTTGACCAGCATTAGCAACAATTTCAGCTTCTTTAGCATGATTCTTAGCGTTCAATACTTCGTGGTGAATTCCAGCATCATTTAGACGTTGTGAAATGTATTCTGAAGTTTCAACGGCAACTGTACCAATTAGAATTGGTTGACCTTTTTCATGTAACTTCTTAATTTCATCTACTACTGCATCAAATTTTGATTGTAGTGTTGGGTATAGTAAGTCAGGTTCATCAACTCTGGCTACCGGTCTGTTAGTTGGAATTGAGATAACATCCATGTTATAGATTTCTCTAAATTCATCAATTTCAGTCTTAGCAGTACCAGTCATACCAGCTAACTTACTGTACATTCTGAATAAGTTTTGGTAAGTAATGTTGGCCATTGTCTTACTTTCTTCTTGAATGGTTACTCCTTCTTTAGCTTCAATAGCTTGGTGTAAACCATCAGAGAAACGACGACCGTCCATGATACGACCTGTAAATGAATCAACGATTAATACTTCATCATCAGATACAACGTAATCCTTATCTTTAAGCATGATGTAGTTGGCACGTAGTGCTTCGTCTAAATGGTGAGTTAAAGCAGTGTTGTCAGTATCGTATAAGTTCTTTAGGTTAAAGTACTTTTCAGCTTTTTCAATACCTTGATCATTTAAAGCAACAGTCTTTGATTCCAAATCAATCTTGAAATCATCGTCTTCTTTAAGAGTCTTAGCGAATTGATCAGCTTGCATGTATAGTTCTGATGAACCTTTTGATTGACCAGAAATAATCAATGGTGTTCTAGCTTCATCAATTAAAATAGAATCTACTTCATCGACGATAGCAAAGTTCAATGGTCTTTGAACCATATCTTCTTTGTAAACAACCATGTTATCACGTAAGTAATCAAAACCAATTTCACTATTAGTTGAGTAAGTGATATCAGCATTGTATGCTTCTCGTTTTTCTTCAGGGCTCTTGTCTGTTAAGTTGACGCCTACAGAAAGTCCCATCCAGTTGTATAATTCTCCCATTTGTTCAGCATCACGTTGTGATAAATATTCGTTAACAGTGATAACGTGAACACCTTTACCTGAAATAGCATTTAAGTAAACAGGCATTGTGGCAGTAAGTGTTTTACCTTCACCGGTTTTCATTTCTGAAATGTTACCTTCATGTAAAACAATTCCACCCATAATTTGTACATGGAATGGTGTTAAACCAAGAACACGACTTGCCCCTTCACGTACAGCAGCAAATGCTTCTGGTAATAAGTCATCAAGAGTTTCACCATCTTGGTAACGTTGTTGAAATTCAGTGGTCTTAGCTTTTAGTTCGTCGTCGCTTAGTTTCTTAAAATCATCTGCGTATGATTCAACTTTGTCAGCAAGTTTGCTAAGTCTTTTGACTTCTCTTTTATCGCTTTCGACCCATTTTTTTAAAATGTTAGCCATTAATCAATTTTCCTTCCATGAATTAGTTTTTAAAGTTTTATTCGTCTTAATAAATATATTCTATCTTATTTTAACATTTAATTATCATTTTTAAAATTAGATTGGTGAATTCTTTATATTTTTTCTTACTATTTAATGAAATTTTATCCATTATCGACATAAAGTAAGACCCTGCACACTCTTGACTCCATTTTTTTGGAGTACTTGAGCAGCATGATGCATAGTGGTTCCAGTCGTATAAATGTCATCGATGATTATTATTTCCTTATCTTTAATTACATCTTTCATATTATCATTAATTTCGAATACTTGCGATGCCTTAAGCCTTTGTTTTCGATTTAATGATGATTGTCTTGTTTTACTTTCTTGATTAATGATCAATGCTTCAACAATTTTTGTTTCTGCCAATAAACCGATCACCTGGTTAAAGCCCCGTTCAGCCAAGGTTTCTTCACTAACTGGAATGGGGACAATTATCTTTTTAGTATCAATATGACTGCAAAATTCATCTGTAAACGATTTGCGTAAATTATAGTCACCGCAAAATTTATATCGATGCATATATTCTTTCATTGCATCATTGTATTTATATACCGCACGATTAATTAATTTATTACCAACATTTTGCCACTTAACGCAATCATCACAAATTCCAGCCACTTCCATTTCCCTGCCACATTGCTGACAAATTATTTCCTGGTTTATTCTTTCAAATTGGGTTTCACATTTATCACAAAGCGGTTTATATTTTATCGGCTTTAGACTCAATAAAAACGAAATCGATATTTGAAAAGTAATTTTTTGACCACATAAAATACATTTATTCATTTAATTTTTTCGCCAACCTATTCATATACTTAATTTGTTTCATTGCATTGTTCACTGGTTTGGTTTTGTCATCAACGATAAATAAAACTTCCCCCGTTGGTCGATCCTTTTTACGTCCCACTCTTCCAGCAATTTGCACCAATGACGACATCGTAAACACTTCATCGTCAGCCCCTAAAACGATTACATCTATTCCCGGAAACGTAACCCCTCTTTCTAAAATGGTCGTAGTAATTAAAAACAGCACTTTTTCAGTCCGCATGTCATTGACTTTTTCCATTCGTAATTCATCACTGGAATAAACGGTATGCCAAAGTGATGAGTCATACTGAGTGGCTAATATTTCACTTATTACCGGTAAATCATCTATCTTAGGAATGAATAACAAAAATCGTTGCCGCTTTTTGATTTTTTGTTTGATTTTGTTTAACAATAGAGACGGTAATTTATGCTTTTTCATTAACTTTCGCCAATCATTAACATACTTAATCGTTGCTTCTGGCAGAAGATGGCGATGAAATCTAATTGGTAAATAACTAGCTGAAATTTGTTTTCGTTTTATCTTTTTAATCATCTCTGCGGTGGGCGTAGCAGTTAAATATAGTTTGGCACTCTTATCTTTAACCGCATTATCAACAGCAAAATGGAGTGACTCATCATTCACAAACGGAAAAGAGTCCACCTCATCGATAATAATAACGTCAAACGCGTGATAAAACCGCAACAGTTGGTGCGTTGTACAAATCGTTAATTGACTGTAAAAATAACTTTGACTACTTTTCCCATGTAACAACACCACTGAAATGTTTTTAAAAGCATCTTGGATTCGTGGAAATAATTCAACACAAACATCGACTCGTGGTGAAGCAATACAGACACGCTTATTATCTTTAATTGCTTGAGCGATTCCTTTAAATAACATTTCGGTTTTCCCCGCTCCTGTAACTGCCCATAGCAGATGTGTCTGATTATTATTAATCACTTCAATAATCTGATTGGAGCATTTTTCTTGTTCCTTAGTTAGTTTTCCATCCCATGTTAAAATCTTTCCTTGATGTGAGAAAAGATTTGGCTCTTCAATAAAACACAGTGGTTCTTTTAGGGTCATTCGTCCCAGGTTAATGCAATTGGGACAATAAAAATTATCATTAGGTAATTGTGATTCATTTTTTGATGTTTTATGGCCACATCGTTTACAATAAATCTCGTTCTTGGTAACCTTAATAGGAACCATTTTTTTGATATTTTGTGCGGATTTAATTTCGCTGGGGACATCTTTTTCACCAACCAGTCTGCCAAATAATTCATTATAATTTTCGATCATATTAATCACCAATCTTAAATACGCTAAACAGAGGTGAAAACAACTTGGAAAATGACTATTTAACCATTAAGCAAGATGGTATCAATGAAATTGATATTAAAAAATCTCAATTTATATGCTCAATTGCACGTGTTGAAACAGAAGAAGAAGCCATTAGCTTTATTAATCAAGTTAAAGATGAACATAAAAAAGCAACGCATAACTGTCACGCCTATGTTTTAGGTTTAGATGATTCTATCCAACGTGCCAGTGATAATGGAGAACCCTCAGGAACTGCAGGTGTTCCTATCCTAGAAGCAATTAAAAACATCGGCGTTCATAACGTTGCTGCCGTGGTTACCAGATACTTTGGTGGCATCAAGTTAGGTGCTGGTGGATTAATTCGTGCATATAGTAATGCAACAACCCAAGCAATTGAACATGTCGGCGTTGTCAAAAAAGTTCTTCAAACAGAAATTACGATTTCAGTTGATTACAAATCATTTGATTCACTCAATTATCAACTAGAAGAAAACAATGAAAACATTATTGATACAATTTATACTGATAAGGTATCAATTGTGGTCGCCGTTGATAACGATCGTATCGATTCATTTAAAGCTAGTGTTGTTGAACTATTAAATGGCCGTGTCGAAATGACTGATGGCGCTGAAAAATATTTTGAAATCGACTTTGATCCATACAAAAAAGATTGACCCAACGGTCAATCTTTTTTTAGTGGTTATCTTTACTTGTATTTTCTTTAACTATTTTTTTGATAAAGTTCAATAATGGCTGACGATCTTGTCCAGCTAATCCAATTGATTCCACGAACAGTTCTAGCCCAATTAATGTGGCAATGGTTAGTAGAATCGAACCTAAGATATTTGAAATTGGATACAATAAAGAAATAAATGAGAAGATTAATGCAATTCCATAGATAATTAAGACGGTTTGACGATGTGTCAAACCAATTTGCATTAGACGGTGATGCAAATGTCTTTTATCAGCGTGCATAATTGGTTGCTTGTTTAACATACGACGTAAAATAGCATAAATGGTATCAGTAATTGGTACCCCTAAAATAATTACTGGAATGATAACAGTAATGAAAGTCGCATTTTTTAATCCGTTTAACGAAAAGATTGAAATCATAAATCCAATAAATAGTGAACCGGTGTCTCCTAAATATATCCGTGCAGGGAAGAAATTATATGGTAAAAATCCTAAACAAGCAGCTACTAATGCAAAAATCATAATTGATACGTACACGTTGCCGACGTTCAAGAAAAAGAACCCAGTAATTCCCATTGTCGTAAGGGCAATCACAGCTACTCCGGTTGCTAACCCATCTAAACCATCGATTAAGTTAACCGCATTAGTAATCGCTAGAATCCAAATCCAAGTGATTGGTAAACTAAACCAGCCAAGCCCAAATGTTCCAATAAATGGTAGTGATACACTACTCATTTGAATATTTCCAAAGAAGAATACCACGACAGCAGCCAAACTAATCCCAAATACTTTTTGTCTAGGTTTTAAGACAATAATGTCATCAATCACACCAGTGATAATAATGATTAATTGTCCTGCAAACATCCCATACAATTGTTGCGTTGGCATTTGTTTTCTTAAGAGAAACATTGTGGCAATCGTGTATGCAGCAAAGATTGCTAATCCTCCTAATGTTGGCATTGGAATCTTATTCATTCTTCGCTTATTTGGACTATCTATTGCGCCCCATCTAAATGCCAGTTTTCTGATAAACGGTGTAATCACAGCTGACATCAACATTGTCGCAAATAGACAAACGATGATTTCAAATTTTAGCATAATAGCTTTCCTTTCGTTTCTTATTACTATTAGTAAATTATACAAATGTCACAGAATAAAAACAAGAAAAACCAAAAATCATACAAAAAAAAGGATTCCAAATGGAATCCTTTTTTTATTACATCATTGGGTTCATACCAGGGTTCATTGGATCTTTGTTTTCTTCTGGTAGTTTAGCAACAACAGCTTCTGTAGTTAATAGTAAAGCAGATACTGAAGCGGCGTTTTGAAGAGCTGATCTTGAAACTTTGGTTGGATCAACAACCCCAGCTTTAACCATGTCTTCATATTCACCAGTAGCAGCATTGTAACCTACACCCATTGGTTCACCCTTTAGGTGTTCAACAACAATTGAACCATCAATTCCGGCGTTGTGAGCAATTTGTCTAACTGGAGCTTCTAATGCACGAAGTACAATGTTAACCCCTGTCTTTTCATCGCCTTCAGCAGGAATTTCTT
>NZ_BAABVU010000032.1:0-429 GCF_040369555.1 Apilactobacillus pseudapinorum | reverse complement strand
GTAGCACGTGTGTAGCCCAGCTCATAAGGGGCATGATGATTTGACGTCATCCCCACCTTCCTCCGGTTTATCACCGGCAGTCTCACTAGAGTGCCCAACTAAATGCTGGCAACTAATAATAAGGGTTGCGCTCGTTGCGGGACTTAACCCAACATCTCACGACACGAGCTGACGACAACCATGCACCACCTGTCATTCTGTCCCCGAAGGGAACACCTAATCTCTTAGGTTGGCAGAAGATGTCAAGAGCTGGTAAGGTTCTTCGCGTAGCATCGAATTAAACCACATGCTCCACCACTTGTGCGGGCCCCCGTCAATTCCTTTGAGTTTCAACCTTGCGGTCGTACTCCCCAGGCGGAATACTTAATGCGTTAGCTGCGGCACTGAAGGGCGGAAACCCTCCAACACCTAGTATTCATCGTTTACGGC
>NZ_BAABVU010000031.1:0-291 GCF_040369555.1 Apilactobacillus pseudapinorum | reverse complement strand
ATGCTTTCGAGCCTCAGCGTCAGTAACAGACCAGAAAGCCGCCTTCGCCACTGGTGTTCTTCCATATATCTACGCAGTTCACCGCTACACATGGAGTTCCACTTTCCTCTTCTGTACTCAAGTTTTGTAGTTTCCACTGCACTTCCTCAGTTGAGCTGAGGGCTTTCACAGCAGACTTACAAAACCGCCTGCGCTCGCTTTACGCCCAATAAATCCGGACAACGCTTGCCACCTACGTATTACCGCGGCTGCTGGCACGTAGTTAGCCGTGGCTTTCTGGTTAAATACCGT
>NZ_BAABVU010000030.1:0-419 GCF_040369555.1 Apilactobacillus pseudapinorum | reverse complement strand
CCGTCCTTCATCGGCTCCTAGTGCCAAGGCATCCACCATGCGCCCTTCATAACTTAACCTATTTCATCACTACGTGATGTTTGGTTAGTTGAGTATTTACGAATAAACTAATATTTTAAAACTCAAAATAACGCGGTGTTCTCGGTTGAAATTGTATTATTATACAAATTCAATATAGAAATTAAATAATATCTAGTTTTCAAAGAACCAAGTAATGACACTTGCGTGTCAATGGAGAATAGCGGGATCGAACCGCTGACCTCCTGCTTGCAAAGCAGGTGCTCTCCCAGCTGAGCTAATTCCCCATATAAATATGGTTGTTGTGACCCCTACGAGGTCGATGGGCCTAGGGGGACTCGAACCTCCGACCTCACGCTTATCAGGCGTGCGCTCTAAACCAACTGAGCTATAGGCCCATA
>NZ_BAABVU010000029.1:0-369 GCF_040369555.1 Apilactobacillus pseudapinorum | reverse complement strand
AGGGCGGAAACCCTCCAACACCTAGTATTCATCGTTTACGGCATGGACTACCAGGGTATCTAATCCTGTTCGCTACCCATGCTTTCGAGCCTCAGCGTCAGTAACAGACCAGAAAGCCGCCTTCGCCACTGGTGTTCTTCCATATATCTACGCATTTCACCGCTACACATGGAGTTCCACTTTCCTCTTCTGTACTCAAGTTTTGTAGTTTCCACTGCACTTCCTCAGTTGAGCTGAGGGCTTTCACAGCAGACTTACAAAACCGCCTGCGCTCGCTTTACGCCCAATAAATCCGGACAACGCTTGCCACCTACGTATTACCGCGGCTGCTGGCACGTAGTTAGCCGTGGCTTTCTGGTTAAATACCGT
>NZ_BAABVU010000028.1:0-237 GCF_040369555.1 Apilactobacillus pseudapinorum | reverse complement strand
CATAAAATCAATTTGGGAGAGCTCGTTCGACTTGCATGTATTAGGCACGCCGCCAGCGTTCGTCCTGAGCCAGGATCAAACTCTCATCTTAAGATGAAAAGCTTAACTTAGCTCTTCTGAATAAATTGTTATTTTATAAGCGAATTGACTTCGCAATGTTTAATTCTTACAAACTTCGTTGTAAGATTCCTTACACATCATCGATTATCAATCTTGTTCAGTTTTCAAAGATCTACC
>NZ_BAABVU010000027.1:0-222 GCF_040369555.1 Apilactobacillus pseudapinorum | reverse complement strand
CATCCATTGTAGCACGTGTGTAGCCCAGCTCATAAGGGGCATGATGATTTGACGTCATCCCCACCTTCCTCCGGTTTATCACCGGCAGTCTCACTAGAGTGCCCAACTAAATGCTGGCAACTAATAATAAGGGTTGCGCTCGTTGCGGGACTTAACCCAACATCTCACGACACGAGCTGACGACAACCATGCACCACCTGTCATTCTGTCCCCGAAGGGAAC
>NZ_BAABVU010000026.1:181352-254798 GCF_040369555.1 Apilactobacillus pseudapinorum | reverse complement strand
CGTTTGTTCCTGCTGAAACAAATAGTAATGAACTTGCGGCAAAAAATGAAAATTGTGTTATTTTTTTCATGTTATTCATCTCCAAAATATGTAATGTTTTGATTCTATCATTTTTCTTTGTTAGTGCGCAAATATCTATCATCATAACAAAGTAGACAAATTATCCATTTCTTAATGCTTTCTTTAATTATTTTCATCTTTATTTGCGTTATAATGAAATAAATAATTGCAAAGGAGTTACATTATGAATTTTTTCCTAAATTCCAGTTTTAATGCTAAAAACTCTGGGATTGAACATGCCCAATTAAAACGTGCGAAGCTATTCGAAAAATTCGGTGAAGACTATCGCCTAGTTTTCCGTGAATGGAATCCATTGCTTCACTATCACTTGAGTAAGAACGGTATCGAAGACAAGTACATTTTGAATATTTTTGATTACTTCCAAAATGCGCTTGATGTAGAGACTAAACCACTAACACCCAAAGATATTGAATTTGGGGTTGATAATCTAACTTACGATAAAGATAAAGAACAAAATAGAATCATTGTATACAGCAACAAGCAGATTGTTGGTCGTATCAACTTATTTGATAAAGAAGTTACTGACGATGACTTAGTTAAGTCTGTTGAATTATTTGATGGATTCTCTAACTTATACCGTGTTGATTTCTATGATTACCGTGGTTTCTTATCGATGGCACAATGGTACACACCTGATAACAAGATTGCAACTGAAACTTGGTATACTCCAGATGGTCGACCTGCTATTGAAGACTACTTTAGATTCAACGCAGCAGGAAAACTTGAGAAATCTGGTTTCAAAATTATTCGTAATGATGGTGCCGTTAGAACTCATAACAACATCGTTGGTGTCATTAAAGATTTTCTAGAAGAAATCAATGTCAATTTCATGGAAAAAAAACATCCTAACATTTATGTAATGGATCGTTCAGACTATTTCGAAGAAATCTTAGAAACTCTTAATTCACCTACATATACAGTATTACACCTTCACAACTCACATGCTGGTGATGCCCAAAAAACTGACACCTCAATAATGAATAATAATTACGAATACTCATTAACCGATGCTAATAGATACGATGCAATTGTTAGTGCAACCGAAAAGCAAACTAAAGATGTTAAGACGCGTTTCGAACCTGACATCGATATGTTTACCATTCCGGTGGGAGTAATTAAAAACGAAGACTTAGAACAAGATCGCATACCAATGTCTGACCGTAAAAAACACAGTATTGTTGTTACCGCTCGTGTTGCTCCTGAAAAACAAATAAATAAAATTATCGATGCCATGGGTATGGCAAAAAAAGAAATTCCGGACATCAACATGGAAGTTTATGGATATGTTGACCATTCTAATGATGATATTGCTATGAAACGCATTAACGCATCCTTAGATGAATATGACCTTCGTGATGCCGTGAAATTACACGAATACACCAACGACGTTGCCGGTGTTCAACGTAACGCACAAATTTATGCTTTAGCTTCTGTCATGGAAGGTTTTAACTTAGCCTTAATGGAAGCTCAATCACAAGGTGATGTCGGTATTACCTTTGATACCAACTATGGTCCAAATGAATTAATCGTCAATGATGAAAACGGTTATGTAGTCGATTATGACGACACCAAAGCCCTATCAGATTGCATGGTAAAATTATTCAGCGACGATGATTTATTACAATCAATGTCCGATAAGGCTTATGAATTATCAAATCGTTTTTCAGAAGACAGCGTTTGGAAGGCGTGGGAAGATTTAATTAATTCTGCTAAAAAGACTTGGCAAGATAAACTAAAGACATATCACTTCGACATCAAAAAAGGACTAAGTGATATGGAACATAAGGAGGCTTAATAATGACCAAGCAATATCTATTCGTTAATGAAAACATTTTTACCTTCAATTCCGGAACAGAATTCTCGGCCATGAATCGAGCTAAATTATTCAAGAAAAATGGTATTAATGCCAAAATTGTAACCAGAAATTATAATCCCAGTTTGCATCAAGAAATTGAAAAGTATGGAATTGATGATGATCAAGTATTAAACATGTACGACTATTTCCAAAACCATACTGATAAGAAAACACATCATGAATATTTACGTTACTCTCCTCTAGTTGATAAGCATGATTACAAAATTAACGGAGTTGATAACAATAGTTCCTACATTGAAAGATTAGGACAACGTATTGCTAAGGTATCAATTTTTCCATTAACCGTTGGTGAAATTGGTAATATTGATTACTATGACAACTTTGGTAATGTAGCCAGCCAAGATATTTTTGATTACCGTGGCTTCAAATCAAAAGAAGTTTACATGCATCCTGCTGGTGGTATTGGTCATGAATTAGTTTTTGACAAGAATGGTAATGTAGTGATTGAAATCACTCATATGAATGTTGGCGATCATGTCCTACCATCAATGTACAAATTATTAAATTACAAAGGAAAAACCTATCGTTTTAATACCGAGGATGACTTATTTGCTTTCTTCTTAGAAGAAATTAGTGATAAAAACACAGTTATTATTAATGATCGTCCTTCATTAACCACTGTAGTTGCTAAACTAAATACAGATGCACCTAAATACCAATATTTACACAATGTGCATACAGAAAATGCAACTGAGGCTAATAACCCTAACGCTATCTTATTTAACAACTTATACCCATTATTCGATGAATTTTTTGGTAAATTTGCTGGTATTATCGTGCCAACTGATAAGCAAAGAAAAGACCTTGAAAAGCGTTATCCAATGGGCAAGTTCTACAATATCTTTGATTCTGCTTTTGACTTAATGGACAACATTAAACCTGTAAGTAACCATAACATCACTTATATGGGTCGTGTTTTTAGAGACAAAAACATTAGCGAACTATTAACCATTATTCCAGCAATTCAACAACAAATCCCCGATGTACATTTAAACATCATGGGATACTTCGAATCTGCTGACTATAAAAATGAATTAGATGCGATTATCAAACAACTAAAGATTGAAAATGCAGTAAGTTTATTAGACTACAAAGTTAATCCTGATAAAGATAAAATTCTACGAGATACTCGAGTATTAGTCCAAACTTCTATGGGAGAAGGATTAAGTATGTCTCTAGTAGAAGGACTAAGCTATGGTATTCCTGAAGTGGCTTACGATGTGAATTATGGACCAAATGAAATCATTGAAAATAATGTTAATGGTTTCTTGATTGAACCTAAAGATATTGCTAGTTTAGCTAAACAAGTAATTGAACTTTTAAATAATCAAGATACTTATGAACGTATGCATGATCAATCAATTACAAAATCTA
This sequence comes from Apilactobacillus pseudapinorum, assembly GCF_040369555.1. Taxonomy (NCBI): domain Bacteria; kingdom Bacillati; phylum Bacillota; class Bacilli; order Lactobacillales; family Lactobacillaceae; genus Apilactobacillus; species Apilactobacillus pseudapinorum. The sequence goes on along the minus strand of NZ_BAABVU010000026.1, from coordinate 251,467 downwards.
TTAAGTTTAATCCCGATAATGTCTTTGAACAATGGAAAACATTTATTAATAAATAAAGTGTATAAAAAAAGCTCCTATCCTTTTCGGATAGGAGCTTTTTTAATGCCTATCTATGATGTTTTTGCACAAAAGTCTTATTGGAAGTAATATATTGACCATTTCCAATGTATAGACGAGTGATACCACCTGTCTTAACTACTTTGACGACTTTTATCTTTTGACCACGTTTTAATTTCTTAACACGGTTATGTTTTGTAAAGTGCTTACTATCATGGATCCAGGCACCATTAGTCTTAATAACTCGATAATCAGTTTGGTTATTATTTTCTGATTGTTCATAGTAACCATTATCGTATTTATTTGGATCAACGTATTTACCCTTGACCTCTAGTTTCAACTTACCATTTACATACTTAAAGCCAGTTACCTTATAAACTGTTGCTTTATTTCTAGCGATGTTTAAGCTGTAAACATACTTAGGAACCGTTTGTAAATCCTTGTCAGTTGCAACAAAGTTCTTATTAGCAGTTACATATTCGTCCTTACCAATGTATAACCTAGTAATACCATTATGAGTTACAACTCTTTGGACTTTAATCTTGTCACCATATTTGATGAAACGAACACGGTTATCATTAGTAAAGTCCTTATCGTTATGAACCCAAACACCACCCTGGTTGATAACTTGGTAATTCTTAGTAGGTTCTGCAACTGGGTAATAAGCTTGGTTTTGGTTGATTACGACATTTGAAGAATTGCTTCCCTTTAGACGGGCAATTTCAGATCGTAATTCCTCAATTTGATTTTCATAAGATTGAACCAGCTTACTATTATCGTAGTCCTTACCGCTTAATTGATTCTTCAAGTTGTTAATTTCTTGATTGAATTTATCTGCTTGACTACTTAGTGCAGCATGTTGGTTATTCATATCAGCAATAGAAGTAGCTTCTTGTTGCGCTTTTAAAATAGCCAAAGCATTTTCATACGATGCAGTCAATGAAGCCTTAAGTGAGTCAGCATTTGATTGAGCACTACTAATTGCTGAAGATTGGGCTGAATTCAATGCAGCAGAAGCGGTTGAGTTCGCGGCACTTAAGTCAGCAGCACTTTGTGATTGAAGTGATGCAAGTTGACTAGCAAACGCTGAACTTCTTTGTGCTGCTTGACTATCAGCAACTGATTGAGCTGAACTAATAGCTGAACTTTCAGCTGCTTGTAAACTGGCTTGTAATGAAGCCATTTGACTAGCAAATGTTGAGTTCATCGCATTAGATTGTGCTAGATAATCACTTGTAATCTTAGCTTGTTCAGATTGAGCTTGACTTTCCGCTCTGCTCTTAGCATCAGAAGATGCACTTGATGCGGCACTATTGATAGCAGATTGTGCAGAACTTCTTTCAGCAGCAATTAAACTGTCATATTCTGCTTTCAAACTATGTTGTGCATCAGCATTAGATTGTGAAAGACTATCCAATTCAGCTTTAGCACTTGAATTCAATTGATTTCTTAAATCATCAACCGCTTGATTAGCTGCTTGTGATTGGGCAGCATTTTGCGAAGCAATAGATGCAACCTTACTATCATATGAATCTCTGACACTATCAGCTACCGATTTTGCATATTCAGCAGCTGTTTGTGAAGCTAGTGATTCAGCAGAACTAATAATAGATTGAGCAACTGATGAAGCCGCTGCTGCATCTGATTTGGCTTTACTTTCAGCAAATGATAATGCTTTTGAGTTAACTTCTGCAGTTGCAATTGATTGAACTGCAGCTTGACTTTCAGCGGCTGACTTAGCAGCTGAAACTGCAGCGCTTAATAATGAATCCGCATTCTTAGAAGCTTCAACACTATCACTGTATGCTTTATCTTGAGCCGATTTCAATGCAGCTGCATTAGAATTAGCTGTAGCAATACTTGATTGGCGGGCCGCTTCTTGAGCTGCTGAAAGTGCATCATTCTTAGCTTGTTCTGCAGCTTGACTAGCGGCAAGACTATCTGCTGCTGCCTTACTATTAGCTGACGCTAAACTATTTGCATATTGAGAGTTCAATGAATCAATGATTGATTGAGCATCACTTTTAGCTTTATCTTGCGCTGATTGGACTGCAGAACTGATTTGATCTTGTGCTTTTTGAGAAGCAGCTAGACTATCTGCCGTTGCCTTACTTTGTGCTGAAGATAGTAAGTCAGCATTATGAGATTGTAATGAATTAATTTGGTTAGCAGCACTATTTCTAGCATCGTTAACTGCTGAATCTAATGCTGACTTAGCATTGCTAGAAGCAGCTACACTGTCAGCAATCGACTTGCTTTGAGCGGCAGCGATTGATGCATCATAGCTATTTTGAAGTGATTGAACCAATGAATTAGCTGAATTTTGTGCTGATTGACGGGCTGAATCTAATGCTGCTTGTCTAACTTCATCTGCACGTTGTGAAGCATTTGCACTATCTTGAGCTGCCTTATCTTGAGCTGCTTTCAATGCATTGGAATTAGCAATTGATTGATCCATTAGCATTTGGTTAGCTGAATTTTGCGCTGCTAAACTAGCTTGAGCTAATTTATCATCGTAAACGGATTGAGCTTGTTTGCTATCTTCAATCGCTTTTTGTTGTGCTGAATTTAATGCATCAGCATTTTGTTGTGATGTTGCGATTGATTGGGAATTTGCTAAACTTTGTGCGACAGATTGTGCTGAACTAACAGCTGAAGATTTAGCTTGTTCTGCAGCTTGACTTGCTGCAATCGAAGCTTGTTTGCTAGTTGCTAGCATGTCGCTAATCTTTTGTGCATATGAATTGTTCAATGAATTAATGTCATTATCAGCAGCTGCTTGAGCATCAGCTTTGGCTGAGGAAACAGCATCGTCCATTAATGACTTCGCATAACTTGCTGCGGCTGAACTATCTTTATCAGCTTTGGCTTGCGCGTCAGCTAATGCCTTGGAGTTTGATGATGATAGTGATGCATATACTGCTTTGGCTGAGTCTAATGCACTTTGTTGTGCTGAAGCAACTAAACTATCTTTTAGAGATTCTGCAACTGATGATGCGTTTCGACTATCTTGAGCCGCTTTATCTTGGGCATCTTGTAACGCCTTTGAAGCAGCTTGACTCGCAGCAGTTGATTGAGCTGAAGCTTGTTGACTTGCTAGTGATCGAGCTGAATCCACAGCGTCTTTTATAGCTTGAGCAGCACTTTGCGCAGCATTCAATGAATCATTCTTACTTTGTTGAGCTAATGATGCTAACGCATTAGAATTTGCAATCGATGTTGCTGTTGACTGTGCTGCGGCTTTTTGGCTAGCTTCTGTTGAAGCAGCATTAACTGCATCTTGAATTGCTTGAGCTGCACTGTTAGCAGCATTTTTACTGTCTTGTTCAGCCTTACTTTGTGCATCAGCTAACGCCTTAGAGTTAGCCTGAGATACAGCTTCTGCAGCTTGTTTAGCACGTTGTTCAGCATCAGATACCGCTTGAGAAATAGCATTAGATGATGCGATTGCATATGAACTTTCATATGCAGCCTTCTTACTATCAAAATCTGCGGCTGCTGAATCAGCTTTTTGTTGATTATCAGCCGTAATACTTGCAATCAAGCTTTGCAAATCAGATAAGCTTTGCTTGAATGCATTTGAATCATTTGTATATTTAGCTGTCAAACTATTGGCTAATGTTGCAAATGATTGGGCTGCTGATCTTGCGTTGCTAGTTGCTATCGAAACAGCAGTGCTATTTGCTGTTGATGCGGCTGCACTATCAGCTTTCAAACTGGAAATTTGATTTATATAACTATTCATTAAAGAAGTAGCTTTATCTAAAGCAGTTTGTGCAGCAGCACTAGATGCAGCTGAAGAATTTTGCAAGTCTGTAATTTTTTGGTTGTAAGAATCCTTAATTGATTGTTGTGCTTGAGATTCAGTATCTCTAGCCTTAGATTCAGCTTCGCTTTGTGCTTGAGAGTTCTTAGCTTGTTGCTGAGCCTCACTTAGAGCTTTAGATGCTGCTTCAGAAATAGCAGCAGATGATGCTTGGGAAGCTGCTGTTGAATCTGCCTTAGCTTTATCAATTGTATCGTTATAACTACTTTGTAGATCGCTTAATGCTTTTTGATAATTAACGACTTGTTCTGAAGTTGCTTTTTGATCATTTTGCAAATCAGAAATCATAGATTGATATGAAGAAATTACACTATTATAACTTGATTGCGCAGCAGAACTATTATTATATGCTGATTCACTTGCAGCCTGACTTTCCCTTTGTATACTTGAAATTTCTGAACTATATGCAGAACTTTTATCAGCAGCATCTTGTTCGGCTTTAGCAAGAGAATCATTAGCTGCATCCAGCTTTTGTTTCAAAGCATTTAATTCAGCATCACGAGCATCACTTAGACTCTTAATATAGCTACCGTACGAGCTATTTAGTGATGTTTGTGCTGATGATACAGCACTATTTTTATCAGAATCTGCTTGAGCTGAAGCTGACTTAGAATCATTGATTGCTTTTTGACTCAATGAGGCAATCGCTGATGAGTTTGCCAATGAAGTTGATAATGATTCTTGAGCAGCTGATGAACTAGCATCTAAACTAGTTTTAGCAATCGCAGCATTAATAGCAGCTTGGGCACTAGAAGAAGCGTTTTCTGAATCAGCTTTTGATTTTGCAATCAAATCATCAATTGCTTTTTGGTTAGCAATTGATGTTGCAACTGATTGTGCTGATGCAGAACTACTTGCTGTTTGTTGTGCCTTCGCAACAGCTTCATTGATTGCTTGTTGAGCGCTACTTGAAGCATTATTAGAATTATCTATGATTTGTTGTTGTAATGAGTTAATTACATCTTGATTACCCTTTGCAGTTGCTGCAGATTGTGCAGCTGCTTGCTTAGAAGCTTCATCTTGAGCAATTTGTACCGCACTTTGAATTGCAGATTGTGCACTGTTAGATGCGGCAATGGAATCAGCGGTACTCTTATCTTGCATTTGCCTGATAGTGTTCGAGTTAGCAGTTGATAATGCACTGTATTCAACAGAAGCTTGACTAGAAGCGACACTTCTAGCACTTGACGCAGCAGATTCAATTGCTGCAGCAGCACTAGATTGTAGTGATGCTAAGTCATTAGCACTTTGTTGTTGCGATTGTTCCAATGACTTAGCATTAGCTGCAGAAACTTGAGAAGCTAAACTAGAAGCAGAGTCACTAACAGATTTTTGTGCTGATGAAACAGCATTGTTGATTGCTGTTTGAGCAGAACTTGATGCAGCAATTGAATCCTGTTCAGCTTTTTGTGACAAGCTATCGATTGCTGATTGATTTTGTGATCTTAGATCATCAGCTTCTTTAGCTGCACTACTTTGAGCTGATTGAATTGCTGAATTCATCGCATCTTGATATGCACTAGATTGGTTAGCTAGCGCTTGATCGTTTTGCGATTTTAAACTATTAATAGCATCTTGATTAGATTTTTGAGTTGCAATCGAATCTGCATCTGCTTTAGATTGCGCGATTGATTTTGCGCTAGAAACTGCACTATCAATTGCAGCACTAGCACTGGATTGAGCTGATTGAAGATCTTGTATGCTTTGCGCTTGCAAACTACTAATCAATGAATTGTTGGAGTCTGCGATTGATTTTGCCAATGATGAAGCTGAATCTTTTACAGACTGTGCAACACTATCAACTGCTGACTTAGCACTGGATTGAGCGCTTTGTAATTGAGTAGCTGCATTAGATTGAATGTCTGAAATTTGCTTAGAGTTAGCAATTGATGTTGCTGTTGATTCTTCAGCTGCTTTAGTTTCAGCTGATAGACGAGCCGAATCAGCAGCACTTGTAATAGCAGTAGTTGCACTATTTTGTGCTGATTGTAAATCTTGAATGTTTTGTGATTTCAAACTATCGATTACTGCATTGTTAGAGTCGGCAATTGATTGAGCAAGTGAATTTGCAGAACTAGATGCTGATTTCACCGCAGAATCGATTGCATTTTGTGCACTTTGAGCAGCACTTTGTGAATCTGAAATACTCTTTGCATTCATAGAATCAATCAATGATTGGTTTGCACTAGAAGTAGCGCTCAATTGAGCAGCATATGAATCTTGTGCTGATTGAATTGCTGAGTTCAAAATTGATTGGGCCACACTAGAAGCATTTTGAGAGTCTTCAATACTCTTAGCGTTCATACTATCGATTCTCTTTTGGTTATCAGCAGCTAACTGATCAGCTTGTGATTTAGCTGCTGATTCTGCATTACTTTTAGCAGTTTGAACAGCGTTTGCTAAATCCACAGTAGCTTGACTAGAAGCAGCCTTAGAATCAGCGATACTTTGTTGTTGGAGAGACTGAATCGCTTGTGAATTAGCAATACTTTGTTGTTGATAAACACTGTTAGCAGATGAAGTTAAACTACTAATAGCTGAATCCATTTCTGCCTTCGCAGATGAACTAGCAGCAATTGAAGCAGCTAAATACTGAGCTTGTTGAGCAGAGCTAGCAGCTTGAAATTGCTTAGTTAAAGAGTCAATTGTATTTTGTAAAACAGTTGCATCGGCAGCTGACATTGAAGTTGCTGCTGAACTAGCTGCACTATTAATAGCTGAACTAGCAGAGTTTTGTGCCGATTGTAATTGAGCTTGATAACTAGAATTCAATTGGTTCACAGCATCAATATTTTGTTGTGTTAATATTGACATCGAGTTAGCTGCGTCAGCTTTAACACTGTTAACCGCTGATGATTGTAAAGAATCAGCAATTGATTGTGCACTCACAGAATTAGCATAGCTTTGAGCTAACAATTGATTAATTTTTTTATTGTTATCAGCATTGATTTTAGCAATAGTTGCTTGATTAGCAGCATTAATTGAGTTAGTAGTACTTTGGACTGCACTATTTTGGTTAGAAATAGCTTGGCTACTTAATACCGATAAGCTATTTTGATATTGGTTATTCAAATCAACAATAGCCTGACTATTAGCAATACTTAATGAATTTTGCACTGACTGTGCTGATGATTGTGCTGATGATAAAGTACTGCTAATTGCGGCAGATACTGCATTAGATTTATCTGTAGCAGCAGAGCTTTGTAAATTACTAATTGTACTAGATTTGTCAGTAGCTGCTGATGTTTGCAAGCTATTATATGCTGAGTTAGCCGAGTTAATCAATGATTGTGCATATGAAGATGCTGTTTGTGAAGCTAGTAAACTCGCTTGAACTGCTTGTTGGGATTGATTTTGAAGTGCTGTTATTGAATTTTGGAAATTAGCACTTGCAACGGCGGCATTAGATGCTGCAATACTGTTAGCAAGTGATGCAGCAGTAGAAGAAGCTAAACTAATTGCGTTCGCAATAGATTGAGCTACTGAAGATTGAGAACTACTTATATATGCTGCCGCAGATGAAGAGTTAGAAGCTGCTATGGAATCCGCACGTTGTGGTTGAACCGTTACATAAGCCCAATAAACCGGATTTCCACTTGCATCGTTAAAGTGAACAACTTTACCACTCAAATAATATGATGTGGTGTCCAAATTACCATAACTCTTAATTCCAAGTGGATTATTACCATTAATACTAATACCAGTACCAGTACCAACTGCATTTCCTGTGTAAGAATCATAGAAAGTAACTGCCACAGATTTGGATGAAACATTTGGATTTACTAGAATTTGATATTGACCATTAACGTTATTAATCTGACCATTAGCAATGTAATAATTTGCCGAATCCAAAGATCCAGTATCTACTAATTTCGCATTTCCACTTTGATCAATAACAATTGTACCTTGTCCATGATTGTTATTGTTAGAGTCAACAAAATAAACAGGGAGTGTATTTGTGATTGAAAATGGTTTAACTAAAACTTGATATTGACCATTATTACTAATGACTTGATTGTTAACAACATAATAGTTATTAATATTTAAGTTACCGTTATCTACCAGTTTAGGATTGTTATTACTATCAAAAATGATAGTACCTTGTCCTTGAACATTTCCATTCGCATCAACAAAGTTGGCACTTTGTGTGTTCCCAACATTATTAGGAGTTACTTCCATAGTAAAGTTATCATCATTAGCATCCTTAATTAATGCTGAATTTTGCGTGATATGGTAGTTACTATTACCTAATTGTCCATAATCTACTAATGTGGCTACGCTATTTCCATTTACGTTAACTAGACCTGTGTAATGATTTCCGTTAGCATCTGTGATGATATTACCTTTATTAGTAAATGTAACTGTTGATGTACGAGCATTCTTAGTAACATTAACTACATATTGACCATTTTGTAATGAAGGTTGAGCACCTGGGACAACATGATAAGCTGACCCATTAATTGCAGTACTATCTGCTATTGTTCCAGAACCATCAGCATTTACATATACTGTACCAGTTAAGACATTATTGTTACTATCAGTTAATTGCGTTCCATTTGGTGTAACAAATGTTAAACTTGCAGTGTTTTGGTCTACATTCATTGCATATTGACCAGCGTTGTTAACATCAGTCACAATTTTAGGATTACTTGGAATGTGATAAACTGTACTACTCAAATTACCAGTAGTGTAGGTATTAGTGATTGTCCCATTATTATTAATATTAACGGTACCTGTTGCTACCAATTGTCCATTACGGTTATAGAAGTTTAATGGGTATGGCTTAGCTGCAGAAGCTACAATCAATTTGTAGTTATAAGTATTTGGATCAACTGTAAGAATTGTACCAGCAGCTGGCGCAACATACTTAGTTGGGTCTACATTCATATTTAAAACTTGAACTAATGAATTATTGCTTGCATTAATGACAGCCATTCCCATTGCGGTTGGAGCCATTCCAGTACTGTCATTATTAGTTTGAGCAATTGGGTTGCCATTAGGATCATACAATTGCACCGGCATTACAAACGTTGGATTAGTTCCCTTAACTTCAATTCTAATTTGTGGACTACCTAAAAAAGTATTTGTCACACCTGAACCGGTAGTAATAACCCATAATTTACCATCATTATTAATATTATTAGGATTGTTTAATTGATTAGAACTAGATGAAGCCACATTAGAGTTATAAATTTGATAATTGCTTGTATTTCCACCACTCTGTGGTCCCTGGTAACCAAAGGGTGCTCCATTACCTGAAAAAATTTGATTACCATTTTTATCTATGAAATAAAGAGTACCAAATGTTCCCGAAGCCATCTTTGTACTTAATCCCTGTGCCAAGGCTGCACGGTAATTGGCAGTGTTACTATCAATGGCGCTTTGCGCAGATGATGCCATTTGATCAATAATATTTTCAGCGTCAGATAGATTTGTACTTGTTGTAATTTGGTTATTAGAACTACTACTTCCCATGTTTTCACTTAGGCTAGCATATGAATCCCAGTCTGTTGTTTGGTATACACTAGGAGTGTTATTAGTGGGATTACTATTGGATGAACTATTAATGCTACTTGTAGGAGCAATATTACTGTTAGCACTGCTTGAAGTAGCCACATTAGCAGAATTAGTGGAAGTTGATTGTGAAGATGATCCACTAGTGTATGTTGCAGCTGAACTATTTTGTCCGGCAACAACTACTGTCTTACCACTGTTTACATATGCATGTGCGTTTACATTTCCGTTAGTAAGAGTAAATCCAGCTGCACCAAAGAAAGCAAAAGATGAAACTGATACTACTACCCAATTCTTTTTAACCTTCTTTAATATCTTCTTGTCATTAATTTTTCTAATTTTTTGTTTGTTGTATTTCACAGAGCTCACCTCACAATTATTCCAATTATCTAATACGTACATATTACATCAATTTTTTTGACAAGTTAATCAAAAAGTGATGTCTTAATAAAAATTTAAAAAACTTAATAAATCGTAATCTTTTGCAACATTACACCCTTATTTTCATTAATAAAAATAATTATCGTTATAAGAAATGTATAAAAAAAGACTCACTAACAAAAATTATTGTTAATGAGTCCTTTTATTTAATTATTTGATTCTTTTCACATAGGTTTTATTTGAAGTAATGTACTTACCATTACCGATGTAGAATCTAGTAATTCCATTTAAGTTTTGAAGTTCAGAAATACGAATGACTGAACCCTTCTTCAAATGCTTAATTGCATTTAATCTGGAGAAAGTCTTCTTGGTGTGAATTAAAATTCCACCCTTTCTGATTACTCGTACTTCTAGAGCAGGACGACGGTAATAAGCTTCTATCGTCTTATTAGCGTAAACGTAACCAACTCTCAACTTGTATTTAACACCTTGCTTAGTAACAATAGTCTTCAATACTTTGTAAGCTGTTGCTTCATGTCTTGGTCTTGCTTTAACATATCTAACCACTGTCTTCTTGCTAAAGTGAGTAACCTTGTAGACATTACGTTGGTTAGTCCAGTAAACGTATCTAGGTGCGACACGACTTACATAGGTCTTGTTAGAAGTGAAGTAACGTCCGTTTCCTAGGTAGAATCTAGTCAAACCATTTAGTTTGATTACCTTCTTAACGTGGACTAATTGACCACGACGTAGGTGAACTAGACGATTCTTGACTGTGTAATGCTTGCCTGAATGGATCCAAGCCCCTGTGTTTCTAATGATGCGGTAAGTCTTTAGAGCGTTAGTTCTGTAGTAAGCATCATGAATGTGCTTATTGTAAGAAATGTAGCCACCCTTAACCTTTAGTCTTGGGTACTTGTTAGCGTCTAAAGTGAAACCTAATACCTTAAATACATGGGCTTTGTTTCTAGGCTTCTTAGCATAACCCTTAACACGGTTTTTCTTAGTAAACTTAGCATCACGGTGAACGTATAGACCATTGTCACTGTATACATAAGTTGGAATGGACTTAGCTAGTTCTTTCTTGTATGCAGCTAGGTATCGTTCTTGATAACGCTTATTGTGTTTGCTCAAGTCAGGAATTGGTAACTTCTTCTTCGCTTGTTCCTTGGCATCCTTTTCAGGGTTACCAATTGGAGCAAAGGTCTTGCTTACTGAGATGTTCATAGTAGTTGAACCATCATCGTTAACAACTGGTTTAATGATTGTACCAGCAGATGCGGTGTAGGTATTACCATCTGAATCTGTGATACTTGTGGTGTTGTTAACTACTAAGTTACCGTCCTTATCAACTTTAGCAATCACTGTTCCGATGACTGTAGTGCCATCTGGAGCATTGAATCGAGCGTCATCAATTGTGATAGTACCATCTGGGTTAACTGGGTATGAAGGAACGTGGTAGTTACCATCTTTATCCTTGGTTACTTGAGCACCCTTAGGTACCAAGTATTTACCATCTGCGGACTTAGTTGGTGCACTAACGATAGTGTTACCTTTACCATCCCCAATTACCGGAATGTCACCAATTGAACCAGTGTCTTTGCCGTTATGATCAAAGTGGGCATCCTTAATAGTATCGTTAACGGGTTCTAGAACTGGGTTGTTTGGAATTTGATCACCTGGTTGAAGCGTTGGACCAACATATCCAGGAACAACTGATTGAACGGTCTTAGTGCCATCTGGGTTAACATGGATAATTCCAGCACCATCAACGACTTTACCTTTATCACCAATTTGCGCAGGAATGTGCACATCTTGGTCAATTTGTTCAGAAATGATGTGGTAAACAGGATTACCTTTATCATCCTTAGTTACGGTAATTGGTTCACCAGCTTGAACTTGGTATGCCTTTCCTGGGTTATTAGGATCTGGCACCACTGTAATGTGAGCAACGCTGAATGTACCATCTGGGTTAACATTTGCTGCAACATTGTGAATAACCGTGTTGATAATCTTGTTGTTACTATCAACTTGATCAAAATGAGCATCTGGAATATTAACTGTACCATCCGGATTTGTTAATAGCTTGTTTCCTGCAGCAGCATAACCACCGTTAACATTACCATCTTTATTAACCGCTGTATTAGTAGGTACATAATAGTAGTTCCCATCATTACCTTGAGCGATTGATGGTGCAGTAGTGTAAATATTACCACTAGCATCAGTATGAACGTGTAATGTTTGGTTATTAACGCGAGGAATATTAGCATTATCTACCACGCTGGCATTATTCATGATACCGTCAGTTGGGTAAACCGAAACCGTGTATGAATTATCAGATGCATCATACTTAATTTGACTACCAGGAACATAGTTCAATCCAGTTGGAACTGGTGTAATCAATGCTTCCTTAGCACGATCTGTACCATGGAAAATTGGTTGGTTACCGTCATCAACAGAGTATCTAACGGTTCCAGAAACATTTGGCACTAATTGGTTCGTGTAAATATCTAAGAACTTAACATTATTACTATCTGCAGTTGGCGCATTATCAGTTACGTGAACTAGTGGATTATTAATATTAACCACTTGGTTATCTAAATCAGAAATATGGTATCCTTGGCCACCAATACTACCATCAGTTGGAAGAGTTGCATCCAAGATGTGACCAGTTGTCTTATCCACAACAATGGTTCCCTTAGCTGGAACATCTTTCTTAGTCTTGTCATCGAATAAAGGAACATTAGTCAATGTAACCGTATTATCTTGAGCAGTAACGTAGAAACCACCCTTGCCATCAGGAGTAACAGGTGTACCCTTATCAGCTTGGTAAGATTTAATACCATTAACAACGTGAATACCATCATCATTATTAACTGTTAGATTACCATTTGAATCCATCTTAGCAGTTACATCGTGGTATCCCACAACATCACCTGCGCCATTCTTAATTGGTACATTTGGTAATGTCACGATACCAGTAGATGGATCGTATGCATATGATGGAGCATGGTAATTACCGTTGTTATCCTTTTCAACATTAGTAGTTGGTAGGATGACACGAGTATGATCAGCAGTTTCCACTGGTTTAGTAACTTGAAGAGTTCCATCTTCTTGTCCACGAACCGGAACATTATCAACTATCTTACCAGTGTCATTACCACTATTATCATCAACATGAACGCCATTTAGAACGCCATCGATTGGAGTTAATACTGGTACTGATGGAACAGTTTGTCCATCTGGAATAGTTGAACCTGTAAATCCTGGAACATTTGAATTGATAGTTTGACTACCATCTGCATTTATGTGGATAGTTGATCCACCGGCTTGAGTATTACCGTTAGTACCTGCTTGAGCATCCCTAACCACGTCTTGTGCTAATGGTGTAGCAGCAACATGGTATTGAGGATTACCGTTGGCATCGACTGTAATCGTAATTTCTTCACCGGCTGGAGCCTTCAATACTGTCTTAGGATCATCAGTGTTAACCACTGAAGTCTTAGCAACAGTAATTTGACCAGTAGTTGGATCAACATGAGCAGTAATTGGTGCCACAACACTTTGACTTGGATTGTCCTTATTGTCGTAATTAGCATTGCTAATGTTAATTGTTCCGTCTGGGTTAATTGGAATTGGATTTCCATCAACGTTGAACTTACCAGTTGCTTGGTCCTTAGTAATTGGAGAACCAGCAGGAATAATGTAGTAGTTGTTATCACTACCATTACCCTTAACAATTTGGTCATGAGCAGTTACTAAGTTGTTGTTTGCATCTAACTTAGCATCTAAGTCCCCATTAGCTTTTACAGCACCACTGTTATTAACGTTGGCATCATTAATCTTGATAATACCATTGTTAATTGGTAGTGCATCAGCATGGTAGTTTTGATCGCCTTGTTTTGCAATCGTTGTGTTTTGTGGAATTAGATACTTACCATCAGGTGACACAGTATTCTTAGTTACAACCACGTTACCATTGTCATCACCCTTAACTGGTAGATCAGCAGTTGAACCGCTGTCTTTACCATTTTCATCAAGGTGAACACCTTTGGCGATATCATCAACTGGGGTCAATGTTTCATTTGAAGTATCAGCATTATTAGCTAATCCTTTTTGACCTTGGTATCCAGGAATGTCTGAAACAACATCCTTAGTACCATCGCTGTTGTAGTGAACGTGAGCAGCATCATTAACTGGTTGTGAATTTTGACCTGGTTTAGCTGGAATCTTTTGATCTTGTTGAATTACCTTAGCATCAACATGGTATTGAGGATTGCCGTTAGCATCACTTGAAACAGTGATTGGAGTATCCTTGTCCACTTGATATGCCTTGCTTGGATCATTTGGATCAACGACTACCTTAGTATCCGCTACAGTAAGTACTGGGTTGTTAGAAGTACCGTCACCGTTATTATTAACGTTTGCAGTAATTGATCCTAGGATCGAGCTATTAACATCACCAGTCTTTGGATCCTTATTATCTAAGTGCGCATTATCAATTGTAACTGTCCCATCTTGATTAGTTGAAAGCTTGTTTCCAGAAACTGTGTAACCTGCAGCATTTGGGCTAGTTGGATTTTGGTTCTTATTTACAGTAGTTCCCTTTGGAACAACATAGTAATTACCATCAGAACCTTTAGAAATAGAATCCTTGGTAGTAGTAATGTTGTGGTTATCATCAGTGTGAACTGTTAATGTTTGACCAGCAGATTGAGTGCTTCCATTAGCATCGGTAACATCCGCCTTCATTGGACCATCGGTTGGATATACAGAAACAACATATTGATCGTTGCCTTGGCTATCCTTAACCTTTTGAATAGTAGTTCCATTAACAAAGTTGTATCCATCTGGGTACTTGTTAACAGCATCCCCAGCTTCATCAGTTCCATTGTATATTGGTAGACCATCTCTTTGAGTGTAAGTGACAGTGCTATCAGAAGGCTTAGTTACTTCCTGGCCAGTGTAGATGTTGATGAATTTAACGTTGCTTGAACTAGCAATTGGTGCGTTATCAACAACATGAATTGGTGCATTTGGATTCTTGTAATCGATGGTTTGAGTACCATAGTTGTTTACCTTGTAACCATCGTTAGCGATACTACCAGTCTTAGGTAATGTTGCATTCAAGATAATGCCTGTAGTCTTATCAACGATTACTTGAGAAGCCTTATCAGGAGTTTGCCCGTTGTTATCATTAACCATTGTGACATTCTTCATCACTGCAGTATCATCATTGGCAACTAATGAGTAAGTACCATTTGGATTTCTAGTAATAGTAGTGCCATCATCAGCTTGATATGCTTTTGAATTTGGTTGATCCACAATGTGAACACCCTTACTATCATCTGAAGCTAATGACAATGTTCCAGTGTTTAAATCAATAGTAGCCTTAACATCCTTAGAAGCTAATCTGTTGCCATCTTCACTATTAATAGCAGTATTTGGAAGTGTTACCGTTCTACTATTTGCATCGTATGGATATGATGGGACAGTCCAATTACCATTAGCATCCTTAGTAACCTTAGTGCCAGGTAGGATAATACGACCATCAGTAGTGATAGTTGGCTTAGTAACTTGGATACTACCATCAGGTTGACCCTTAATTGGTAGGTTATTGATAACCTTACCAGTATCCTTACCGTTTAGGTCAGCAACATGAACATTATCCAATGTTGAGTCCACTGGTGTTAACTGTGGTGTGGACTTGCTGGTATCGTAATCATTTGGTAGATTATTTTGACCTGCGAAACCTGGAATATCAGAAACAATATCCTTAGTTCCATCACTATTGTAGTGAACGTGTGCCGCATCGTCCTTAATTGGGCCCTGGTTACCAACTTGCGCTGGAATTGATTTATCTTGATCTAGGGTTTGAGCAGCGGCATGGTATTCAGTATTACCATTATCATCCTTAGTCATGGTGATTTCAGTTCCGGCAGTTACTTGGTAAGCCTTCTTTGGATTATTTGGATCAGTCACTACTGTGGTCTTAGCAGCTGTAATCTTGCCAGTATTGGTATCAATATTAGATTGAACCGGTCCAGTAATTGAAACATTGTCATTATTATCAAAATGAACATTATCAATTAAACCATTTCCAGGAATCTTAGTACCTGCAGTTTGGAAGTTATTTTGTCCATCTGGAGTAGTGATTGCAACGACCGGAGTACCCTTAGGAATAGCGTAGTAATTACCATCGCTACCTTGAGAAATAACATCCTTAGTTGTTTCAATTGAACCATCTGAATTAGTGTGAACTGGAAGAGTTTGATTGTTGTTACGAGCAGTACCACTTTCATCGTTAACAGTTGCATTGTTGATTTGACCATCAACTGGGACAACTGGAACAATGTACATCTTCTTATCAGTATCATTTTGGTCGTTGTTTGGATAACCTTCAACAATAATTTGGCGTCCTTGTGCATACATGTAACCATTTGGAAGTGATTCGACTGCACTAGATGCATTTGAAGTTCCGGCACCAACTGGCATATGGTCACTATCGTTAACCTTAATAGTGTATTTTTCACCATTAGTTGACACTGTTTGGTTTGTGTAAATATTAACGAAGGAAACATTAGTATTATTGTGGTATGGCGCATTATCGATAACAACGATTGTGGCGTTATCGTTTACACTTCCATCACCATTACTCCAGTTAACAATTTGACCTGCTTGATTGAAGACTTTGTATCCAGCGTTTTGGTTACCACCAGTAGTTGGAACAGTTGCACTAATAATCTTTCCCGTGCTCTTGTCTACATATGCAGTACCAGTTCCAATTGAACTGTTAGTCAAAGTATCTTGTAAGTTTGCATTATTAATTACGGCTGTGTTATCAACAGCTGTAACTGAGTAACCGTTTGGTCCTTTGTCAACAACAGTTCCAGTATCAGCCAAGTAGGCATGGTTACCATTAATAGCGTCAACCGGAGTTTGAACAGTGATAACCCCAGTATTTGGATCAACCTTCCCAGTAATTGTTTGGTTACCGATTACATTTCCGTTTGGATCCTTAATTGGAACATTTGGTAATGTAATGGTTTGATTATCAGGGTCATATGGGTATGAGTTAGCATGTAGCTTACCATTTTCATCAGTAGTTACTGGTGTGTTGATAAGTACAATACTATTTCCATCATCACTGTACTTAGTTTCAGCAGTAGTTAAACCACCGTTGTTGTCACCCTTAACCTTAACGCCACTAGCAGTTGAACTAGTTGGGGTTCCACTTGGATTATCTAGATTCAAGTCAGCCTTGGTAGTTGTTGGTGTTAATACTGGGTTAGTTGGAATATCGGTAGTTCCAGCAGGAAGTGTAGTTCCAACATAACCTGGTTTATCAGAAACAATACTAATTGTTCCATCATCATTCACATGAGTATGAGCAGCATTTGCTTGTGGTTGTGAGTTTTGACCTGGTTTAGCAGGAATTGATTGATCTTGAGCGACCTTAACTGCACTAACGTTGTATTGACCGTCTGAGTTAGCATCCTTAGTTGATCTGTAGATGATTGAACCAGCTTGAGCAATAAACTTATTACCTTTACCATCATCACCTACAGTTGTGTTAGCTAATGTAATGTTGCCACTAGCATCAACCTTGGCTTTCACATTTTGGGTTACATAAGTACCATCGTTGGCCTTCAAGTTAGCGTTATCAATGTTAAATGTACCGTCTGAATTAGTTTGGTAACCCTTAGCATGGTATTGACCATCTGGTCCTTTCACCATAGTAGTTCCAGCAGTAATGACGTACTTTCCATCTGGAGATGTAACTGTCTTAGTAACTGTGATACTACCATCATCATTACCTCTAACTGGTAGGTCAGCGGTAGTGTTAGTAGCTTGTCCGCCGAAATCAACAGTAACACCCTTAGCAATATCATCAGCAGGTTGTAATACTGGATGACTAGTATCATCATCTAATGGAAGACCTGTTGCACCCTTAAACCCAGGAACATTTGAAACAACATCCTTAGTATTGGTATCTGGGTTAATTACTACCTTCGCACCATTAGGTACGTTTTGACCATTCTTACCAGTTTGAGCATCAACAGTGGTGCTTGCTGGTATTTGAACAGCATCAGCATGGTATTCAACATTTCCATTTTCAACCTTTGGTGTGACAACTGTCCCTGGGTTAACTTGGTAAAGATTACCATCGCTGCCCTTAACAACTGATGGTTTAGCAACAGTAATAGTTCCAGTTGCATCATCTATCTTCACAGTCATAGGACCTGGGTATGAATTACCAGTGTTGTCATATTTACCATTATCAATAGTAAATGTACCGTCATTGTTGGACTTAATTTCATAACCTTGTGCATGGAATGTACCAGTAGTTGGGTTTTGTACTACATTACTTCCCTTTGGTACGAAGTAGTAGTTTGGATCTCCATTTTCACCCTTAGTAACATGGTCTGCAGAAGTGGTAATTGTAGCACTTTGACCATCACTACTTACAGTAACTGGCAATGTCGCTGTCGCCTTTTCTTGACCATCTGGTCCATCCACAATAGCTGTTGGAATGGAAGTGTTTTGAGGGATTACAGAGATAACGTATTCACCCAATTGGTTATCGTGATATAGTTCTTGGTTTGGATCATAGATGTAATTGTTAGGTAATGCCGGAACACCTTGCGATCCTTGTGCATTAACAACTGACTTGTAAACATCCTTTGTACCGTAGTAAACAGGTAAACCTGTTGCATGAGTAATCTTGATGTAGTAAGTAGTATTACCAACTTCTTCTGGAGTCAACATTTGCTTAGTGTAAGCATTTTTAAATCCAACTGGAGTGAAGTAATCGAATGGTGAGTTCGCAGTAACTTTTACAACCGCATTTTCATTTGTACTACCATCTGGGTTCTTCCAGTTAATGGTTTGTGCAGTCTTATCTGGATCTTGTGCAATTTGATATCCAGCATTGTCTGGTCCTTGACCATTCAATGATGAAATGTCTGCATGAGGCAATACCTTACCAGTAGTTGTATCAACGTTAACCGTACCAGTACCCACCACCGGATTACCGGAAGCAGTATCAGTCAATTGAGCATTGTTAATAGTTACGTAAGCTACTTGACTGACAACCTTGTAACCGTTACCGTCTTTGATAACTTCAGTACCATTGTCAGCTTGGTATGCTGTTCCGTTACTTGTAATAATAGTATGAACACCTTTACCATCTGGTTGGTTCAATGTAAGTTTGCCAGTGTTTGGATCTAGAGTTGCAGTAACATCTTTATGATCAATGATGTTACCTTTATTATCGTAAATCGCAGCATCATGAATAGTTACAGTACCATTTTGGATTGGTAATGTTTGAACATGATAATTACCACTAGCATCTTTAATTACAGGTGAACCTGGTAATGCAACTTGGCTACCATCTGAAGTGTAAGTGGTTTGGGTAGTAACTAGGTTACCCTTGTCATCACCCTTCACTGTTAAGCTGCTAATTGTCTTACCGGTATCACTACTTTGGTTATCATCTGCATGAACATTGTTTAATGTAGTTTCTGCAGGATGTAATGTTGGGTTACTTGTATCTTGAGAAATTGGCAAGTTAGTGTCTCCAGTGTATCCTGGAACGTTAGATTGAACAGTTTGAGTACCATCTGAATTGATGTGAATGGTTGCACCATTTGGTACGCTTTGACCATTATCACCTGTCTTAGCAGGTACTTGTTTATCTTGTTGTACCTTGGTAGCAGGTACATTGTATGCTGGAGTTCCATCTGAGTTTTGACCAATATTCACTGGAGTGTTATCAGGAACAACATAAACATTGCCCTTGTTATCAGTTTGAGTTTGACCACCCGCAGTTGATAAAGTCCCATCTGAGTTAACATGAGCTTTAATTGGTCCGGTTACACTTGAACCATCTTGACCATTGTACTTAGTGTTATTCAATGTAACTGTTCCATCTGAATTCAATGGAAGTGAGTTAGCATGATAGCTACCGTCATCACTCTTTGTTACTGGTGTATTAGCAGGTACGAAGTAATTATTATCCCTTGATGCCTTACCAGTTACCACGGAGATGTTTCCCTTATCGTCACCCTTCACAGTTAAGCTATCTGTAGTTGATCCAGTAGTTTGACCATTGCTATCATTCTTAACCCCTGAAATAGTTTCAGTAATTGGTTTTAGAATTAATGAACTAGTATCAACATTGCTTGGTACTGTCATTGATTTTTGACCATTATCCAAACCATATCCAGGAACGTTAGATGTAATTGTCTTCTTACCAGTAGCTGGATCAACAGTAACTGTAATCGCGTCTTTAACTGATGGTCCATTTTGGCCAGTTTGGGCTGGGTAAGTTTGGGTTAGCTTTTGGGCCTTACTTGGCACATGGTATTCATTTTGACCATTAGCATTAGTAGTTACAGTTACATTATCACCTGGTTGGGTGGTATAAATTGTATCCTTATTAGTTACTGATGATGGTTGTTTTACAGTCATTGATCCATCAGAATTAATAGTTACTTTTACTGAACCTGTGTTACCAGTATCCTTTTCATGATGGTCAAAATGAGCTGAAATAGTAGCTGTTTGTGTATTACTGTCATATTTAAGCCCTTCAATGGTTGTTTTACCATTATTTTGGTTAACCTTAGTTCCGGCAGGAATAATATAACTACCATCTGGACTTAATGTATTAGATGCGACGACAGTATTACCATTGCCGTCAGTTGTAACAGGAACATTAGTAGCGCTGGCACCTGTACTTTGACCGTTATTTGTAATGGTTGCGTTTCCGATACCTACTAATTGACCGGTAGTGTTATAACCATTACCAATTGAGTTAGGAGTATTGGCGTTAACGGCACTACCATCAGTTACTTGATAAGTGTTACCGTCAGAACCTGTAACATTGATTGGTCCATTTGGTGAAACAACAGTTGTAGTTCCATCATTATGACCTTGCACTGTGGTTGTGACAGTACCAATCTTATTACCATTAGCATCATGAACATCCAATGTTGTTTGGGCAACGGTTGGAGTTACCACATAGTTATTACCTGTACTGTCTTTTTGAAGACTAGTTGATGTAAATCCAGGATTATCCGGTATGATATATGGACGAGAAGTATTACTTGAATGAATAGTTCCTTGTCCTACCGAAGCTCCTGATGAAGTAACTAAAGAGGCGGTTGATCCATCAGTAGGTTTACCAATTACCACATAGTAATAACTATCATCAGTTCCCTTTCCATCATGTGCTCCAACTGCATCTTCGAAATCCCCCAATGAACCAGTAAAATTAATAGTGGATCCATCATTTTTTGTAATTGTAATGTTTGATGTGTATGATCCAGATGTAACTGAAACTCCATTTTGCTGTGAAGACGAAAAGCCATCGACTTGGATTAATCGATTTGGATTATTACTAAAGGCACTAGATGTATATCCAGTCATATTAACTGCAATAATTTTACCGGTATCTTGGTTAGTAATTCCATCAACAACATGCACATTCACAGTGACATCATTTGTAAGTGCAGTAATATTAAATGCACCATTAGTCATATTATCTGATCCTAAACTACCATTATTGTATCCAGGTAGATTTGGAACAATCGAACCATCATTTTGCACAATTCCAGTGAAAGGAAGTAATATTCCATCAGATCTTCTCAAAGGAACTCTGTCTCCTGGATTATAATTTCCATTACTCTTCTTAATAGTAACTGCAGGTTTCCCGTTTTGAATGGTAATGTTTGTGCCTTGTGGGATGATGTAACTGTCATTGCCGTTAGTAAAGGTAGTTCCGGCAGTTACGTTAGAAGTACCATCTTCGTTACCTTGGGCGCTAACAGTAGTACTACCAACCTTCTTACCAGTATCAGCATCATAAACATCAACGGTGGCATTAACTGGGTTGTTAGAAGGTGTCATGACAGCATTACCGTTCTTGTCTAGTTGTGCTTCAGTAGAAGTGTTGAAACCTGGCAAAATAGTGTTAGCCTGTGCCCCACCAGCCCCATTAGAGGTTAAAGTAGCTCCACCACTAATCTTACTACCAGCATCTGTTACTGCTGAAACATTCTTAGTTCCAGTAAATACTGGAGAAAGATTAACGATACCTTTACTTACATCATTTGGATCAGCATTAACTTGCGTACCTGGAGAAACCACGTAAGAACTATTTGGATCACTAGGATCATTCAATGTTCCATTAGATGGGTTATCAACACTCTTAATAGTTGTAGTTCCATCAGCGTTTCCTTGAACTGTAGCAGTTACTGTTCCAATAGTTTTGCCAGCTTGATTTTGTACCGCAATGGTTACGTTAGATGTGGTTGTTGGATTTAAAATCGCATTACCATTAACATCTTTCTTTGCCGGAGATGTACCAACAAATCCAGGAACATTAGAAGTCGATTTAGTAACACCGTTACTATTAGTAATCACTGCTCCCGCAGCAATTTGGTTCCCTGAAGATGTAACAGCATTCACATTTTGGTTTTGAGGTGCTACTGGATTAACAGCGATTACTGGTTGACCATTATTATCCACTGTAATGGATGAATTTGTATCAACAGGATAAGTGTTTCCTTGATCATCAGTAATTGGTTCTGAAGTATTTACTTTGGTAATTTTACTTGTTCCATCATTTTGACCTTGTACGTCTACAGTTGCAGTCCCTACTTGTTGCCCAGTAGAAGAATTTACAACTGGAATTTGAACATTAGTTGAAGTAGTTGGTGTCAAGACCGCACTATTGCCGTTCTTTTGAGCTGGGTTACTACCCACAAATCCAGGAACATTAGATTGACTACTTGTATTACCGTTTTGATCAGTAACCAAAGTTGCCCCACCAGGAATAGAACTACCATTTGGAGTTACCGCTGTAACGGTTGAAGTCTTGGTGTTATCAACAGTCGCAGTTACAGAAGCTCCTGAGTAGACTGTGTTATTAATGATTGGATTAATTGCACTACCTGGAGTAACTTTGTACTTCTTACCGTCATCACCAGTAAATTCATCACGACCATTAACTGCTGTAATGATTGATTGACCATTATCTTGACCTTGAACCATTACATCAGCAGTAACTGGCTTACCATTCTTAGTAACGGGGTTACCTTGATCATCGTAGACAGTTACCTTAGTACGAACTGGTGTGGTTGATGGGTTAACAACATCCTTACCATTACTTACAGAAGTATTGGTAGGTGCAAAACCAGGCAAGTTGGTGTTAGTAACCACGTTGCCGTTAGCATCAATGGTTCTAGTACCACCACCTGCAACAGTTGAACCGCTTGGTGTTTGAACATTTACATTAGTTTTATCTAGTGTAGCAGTCAATTTAACGTGGTAAGTTTGAACCCCATTAGAATCCGTTACGACCCCAATCTTTGTACTTGGATCTATCACGTATTGAACACCATCATTTTTACCTGATGGTACCTTAGTGGTCTTAGTTGCGTTAACACCACCATTAGCGTTACCAATCACCTCAATTTGTTTGGCAACTGCACCAGTTGGATTACCGTTAGCATCATCAATGTAAACATCTGCTAGTCCAGCTTGTGGTACTACCGTGTACATTCCTGATGAGTCCGGACTAATTCCGTTTGGATTACTTACAATTGCATAACCAGGAAGGTTTGGTGTAATTTGAGTAATCTTACCGTTAGCATCAACAGTTGCTGTTCCGGCAAATGGCAATTGGCTCCCATTGGCTGTATCTAGTGATAGTTGAGCTCCTGTTTGCATGTATTGAACTTCTGGAACAACAACATCATATGTCTTCGCATCATATTGAGTTAATGGAGTCTTACTTAAATCTAGTACATAACCTTTATTATTAGTTGAAACGTTGTTCTTTAAGATATTGATTTGATCTCTAGCTTGAGAGAAGTTGGTAGTATCAACGGTTCCATTAGCTAAAATTGAATCACCTGGAACAGAAGTTACCCCGATTAAACGACGCTTATTAGTTCCTAAACCAGCATAAACACGGATTGTCTTTGCGTTGATTAAACTACTTTCAGCATTTGCACCAGAATAATCTGAATCATTAAATGGTGTAATATTTTGATTATTAACGGAGAAAGTACGATATTCCGGTTCAGGAAGTGGATCACTGGAAGTCTTATTAGTATAGTATTGTGCTTCTGACTGATCAGCATCATTTAAATGTGACAAAGTATTACTAATATTAGCAAGGAAATCATTAGCTTTAACAACCGATGGAACTGAATATAAATTATTATCTGTTGGTCTCAATAATGTTCCGCCATTGTCAACCACACTATTATATCCGTCAACATTGGTTTGGTAACTATTATTAGATGGACGAAGCGTACTAGTTACACTGGCAATTTGTTGACGACTAGCACCTTGTGAACTGTTTAATCCCGTAGATAGGAATGTATTCAAACGAATTCCGACAGTATCTAGTTGTTTAACTCCTAAATTGACGTTACCACTAAATAAGATAGAACCATCGCTTTGAGTTGTTGAATTACTACTATCCAAAGTAATTGTTTCAGCAAAGTTTTCCTTATTACCACTTTGCTTATACATATTTTGGTAACTATCTTCATTTCCATTGGTACCAGCATCAAAGCTACCAGTTACAAAATGAACATCCACTTCTTTAGATTGTGGATCGCTACCCTGATTATTCATTTGGGCATTAAACTTAGCATGGTAATATCCATCAGCATCAACGTAAGTAACTAAGTTATTATTAAATTGAATTGATGGAGCACCACTTAAATTAATCGAAGTATCATTTCTGGAATTTTGTCCAGAAACGATGCTTGGGTTATTACCACCTAATTTTTTATCAATTGTGTCAGCAACTTTAGAGTTACCTTGGGCAATGGATGAAACTGTTTGTCCTAAAGCATTCGCGATATTAATAATATTAGATTTTAATGAAACCGCTGAAGAAATATTAGTTAAAGCCTTTTTAAAGTCTTTCATACTCATTCCAGCTACTTGCTCAAATGTTTGACCATTTAGGTACGCTTGTTGGCTCTTAGTATTAGTGCTGTCACTAAAAATACCTATTCCAGTAGCTTTATTCACATCCGATTTCCAAACATTCTTGATAGCATTATTGATATCATCTTGTGTTGGATTATCTCCATGTTTGTTTTTATCAGGATTATAAGCCCCGGCAGAAGCACGAGAAGTATTATTAGTAACAAAATTACCATTACCTACTTGCTCTTCAAATGATTGCTGGTAACCAATAATATCTTCGTATAATTGAACGTAGTTTGCTAAATAATCCAAAGCATAATCGAAACTAGCTCCATTTGAAGTCACGCCAGTATTAGGAATTAACTTCCAAGTGTATGGATAACTAAAACTAAATTTATCTTTACTATATTGGTTAGAACTCTTATAACCATTAGTAACACCATTAATATCTTGGAAAATTTCATTTCCAATCATTGAAGAATCAGTCTTTCCACCAGCAGTTCCATTACGACGATAATGGTAAATATATGGATTAACTAGGTATCCACTAGAAGTTTTCACACTGTCGATAGTATCTTGATCCAAAACAGCTCCAAAAACGTCAATAGAAGATAAGCTCAATTTAACACCATCGGCACCAGCAGTTGATCCTGGGGTGACATTCAAATTAATGCTAAAATCTTTGGGATTGTATGCAACAATTGGTACATATGCAAAACGAATAGGATCACTCTTAGAACCTGTATTCATATTTACAACCATTGAACCATTTTGTAAAACCGTAATTTGACTCATGGATGGTTCACGAGTTCCACCCTTAATTAAATTAGAATATGGACCATACACGAAGGCATAATACTTACCAGCGTCTGATTGATCTGAGATTTTGGCATCCACATTAAAGGTCCCGCCACTTAACACTTGCATCCCATGGCCTAACCAAATAACTGCATCAGTTCGCTTAGAATTTGGATATTGAACACGCTTATCTAAAGATGTAGGAGTTACTCCACTAGGAACAATTACATTTAAAGTACCACTAATCGTAACATTTCCACTGTCACCACTACCGGTATCTTCAGGTTTGTTAACATTTCCAACTCTAATCGCGTTGGTGTTGTTGGAAATAGTAAGCGTAACGACCGCTCCTTGATGAATACTAATGTTTCCATTCGCCATAATAGCGTAACGTGGGGTTTTAGCAGGATCTAAATGTTTGTCATCTTTGATCATTTGTCCCTTTAGATTTTTATTGTAAACATGGTTATCTAATTCAACTGGATTTAAATTTAGTTGAACACCTTGGTTAACTACTATGTAGTTAGCTGATAGTGAGTTCATATTGTACTTAGCATTATCACCGATGACGATTTTTCCACCATTAGAATTGTTATCAGCAAAGTCAACATTGTAAGTTATTGACCCATCATTTTGAATAGAACCATCTGATGTCTTTACATTTGCACCAATAATATAGTTTCCATTACCGGCTGTGGGATTAAACAAATTATTAAATCCACCATTGTAGTTAACATTGTTATACCCAATAAACCCATCACCATTAACCGTATATGAAGTACTTAGTCCGCGCATATTTTGAATGATAATACTATTGCTCTTGTTGGACTTATTGAATGTGTAGCTACCGGATAAATTATATTGTCCTTGTCCATCAACCACAACATTACCTAAATTATCCATTGAGCCAGTAGAAGAAATATCAGCAGTCAACACAATTTTATTAACAGTACTAGTGGATGAAGCGTACAATGCCTTTTGGTATTGAGCCGCATTGTTTACATAAACAATTCCGTTATTAAAGTTGTTAACAGCTTTATCATAAGCTGTTTGGTATTGATTTTTACTGCTATCACTATTATTTACAGGCATTACAGTAGCGTCGGGTGAGACGTTGTAACCACCAGTATTGAAGTTGTTAGATGAATCGAATTGTTGAGCAAGCGCTTGTCTAGTTCCTACATATGAGTTGTCATAAATTGGTTGCAAGTTAGTATTAGCAGCTGGACGACTACTACCGGTTGTAGGATCATCACTCTTACTCTTAATAGCATCATTATATGCTTGATCTGCTGTCTTTTTAAAATCGATTCCATATTGGTAGGCAGTGTATAACAAAGAGTTCAAGTTGTTTGCAGCATCTTGAACATTTACATTAGTGGATGCGGCCATATTTTGCGCAGCTGTCTTAGTATTATCAGCTTGTACCCCTTGATATGCAGCCGTATATAAATCTTGGTTATTACTTCCATTTAAATTACTATTATTACTTACTTTACCAGCATAAGCGTCATGAACACCTTGATTAATGGAACTAGTATAATCAGCATATGGATCAGAAGTTCCCTTTTGTGTACCGTATAAGTTTTGCTTGTAGTTGTTAATAGTATTAGCATCTAGATTAGACTTTACATCAACAGTGCTAGCAGTATTATTAGCATCCCCATCTCGATTAGTTAGTTGATCATTGCTATCATCGCTTGATTGGGATTGCGATTGAGATGTGCTCTGCTTATCACCCTGATCTTGAGATTGGGATTGCGATGTGCTCTGCTTGTCACCCTGATCTTGAGATTGTCCATTAGGTTGAACAGTATTTTCAGAAGCGTAAGCACTAGTCTTTTGTGACATTAGTCCCATTGCGCTAGCACCTAAAAATGCAAACGAAGCTAAAGAAACAATCACCCACTGTTTCTTTACCTTACGAAGAATTTTTTTATCATTAGTTTTTTGAATTTCATTTTTATTATATTGCATGTAAAAATCCCCCCTATTTTTCTTGATTGATAAGCAACTTTTTAAACCATGTAAAAAGCAGTAAGATTCAAAATCGGTTTGATTTTTTGTCTACATATCATATCAACAAAACCCTAATCCATAGGCATTTACTCCAATTTACATATTTTTATTATAAACCCAATGTATATAAAATTTAATAACCTTAAAATAATCTTAAACAAATATTTATAATCATATAAAAATCTTAATATTTTAAAACAACATGTATAAAAAAAGAGCGCTAACTTTTCAGTTAGCGCTCTTCTTTTTAACTATTTAAGCCGTTTAACATATGTCTTGTTAGAAGTGAAATACTTATGTGGACCAACATAGAATCTGGTTAATCCATGGTATTTAACCACTTTCTTAACATGAACTAGTTGTCCATAATGAATCTTTCTAACCACATTATGTTTGGAGTACTTCATATTCGTATGAATCAAAGCCCCCGTTGGTTTAATCACCCGATAAACCTTAGATTCTTTCTTAACAGAACCACGGTAATAAGCATCTTGTACACTCGATCCAGCCGTTACGATGCCACCACCCTTAACAATATATCTAGGCACACCATTGCGGTAATATGCCACTCCGATAACCTTAAAGATTTGCGCATCACTACGACGAGTATATCTATACTTCATAACTCGGCTTTGGTTAGTAAACTTCGCCTTGTTATGAACAAAGATTGTCTTAACGTTGTAAATATATTTTGGCATCCGACGCTTAAATTCTGCCTTATATGCTTTGATATAACTACGAACATAAGCCACTGAGTGTTTCTTATCAATATTAGCTGGAATGTATTTACGTTTTCCAACTTGTTTAATTCCTGCTTTGGCACCATTATCTGTTTGAATCTTAGTCTCGGTCTTGAAACCAAGCTTGTAGGTGTAAGCAAAAACTTCACCCTTCTTAGCTAATTGTTCATTAGTTAAACGTTTATGGTTCTTAATTGCTGCTTGGGCAGCCTTTACCCCTAAACGATAACCAGAATAAGCTTTGGCAAACGCTTGTCCACCTAGTTTTAGCTGTTGGTCATGACTTAACGTTGTCTTTTCCTTAGCCTTCTTAATGGCTTCCAACGCAGTTTGTCCTGCTTTATAACCGGTCATGTAGTAATTAGATCCGTAATCACTAATTAATTTCTTACCGACTGCATCAGCAAAACCAGACTTCGTACTATCAAATGCTTGGTCATAATTTTGACGTTGAATTGGATCCGCAATGTGCGTATTTCTTTGACTGTATAAGAAATCATTAGGAATTTGCACATTGGTATCAGCTGGAATGTCTGATTGTCCCTTCTTGTATCCGGCATTATATGCAGCCTGGTAAGCGGGACCTAATTCACTTGGTTTCTTATTCTTGGAACCATAACCATCTTTATATCCGGCTAATGTTCCTGCAAACACCTCACGATATGCATCCGCGTCCACGCCATCAGGAATTGGAAGTTGATTAATATCATCTAACTTCTTGCTAGATTGGGCAAACTTAGTTGCATCTTTGATTGCTTGCTGAGCTGAATTGTAACCTAGTACATAATTAGCATCCGTTAATTTAGGCTTATTGCCAGCAGTGGCATCCACTAATCCAGCTAGAACTGATTGTCCTTTCGCAAAACCAATTTGTTGTGCTTGATTATAATTATCAGGTAATTGGGCATTAGGGGTTCTCAATACATTGCGGTATTGTGCCTGTGCATCCAAATAACCTTTATTACGATCTAGACTATCTGCATCAAATCCAGTGGCTGAATTTGGATGGTTTTCATTAAATTCATTAGCACCATCCAGTAATGACTGTAATGCTTCCTTTAGAGCAGTTTGATATGCCTTTTGGTAAACTGGATTGTCTTCACTATTAGCATGTTGGTTAATAGTACCATTCTTAACGTCATTAAAGGCTGTGGCAGCCCCACGATAAGTTTCATCCCCATTAGTTTGATCAATATGACTTTGCAACATTGGATTTTGTTGAGCTAATGCATATGCTTGCTTAGCATCACCGTATCCGGTGGTAAACGCTTTTTTATCGGCAGCAGTTGATAACTTCGCCATTTGATTATTGTAATCACTTGGATCAGTTAAGTAAGTTAAAGCTCCATTTTGAGTATTAATCTTACCTGCATTCAAAGCTCGATCATACGCGGGACCATAAGCTGGGTTATTTGAATCGTCACGATGTTTGTTTACCTCATGATTAGCAATATCATTGAAGGCATTAGCAGCAGCTCGATAAACCACATCATAATTAGACTCGGTTTGATGTTGTTCAATTTGACTAGCGTCCATTTGTGCAGCTGCAAAAGCTGCAGATGCATCATTATAACCACGACTGTAGTCCATAGTTTTCGCAACATTATCACTAAATCCGGCAATATCAGTATTTAAATCATGGTTCTTACCAAAAGCAACTGCTCCGTCATTAGCATTTTGTTTACCTTCTGCTAAGGCTTTATCATAAGCATTTTGGTAAACCATATCATGGTTATCATTACGATGTACTCCCAATGTGTTTTGATCAACATCATTAAAAGCTGCAGCCGCCCCCGCATAGGCCATATCTAAGTTAGAACTACCTAAGTGAGCATGACTACTTGGGTCTCGTTGCGCATCCACATAACCGCTCTGACCATCCGTATATCCGATAGTATATGCATCTTTATCCGCCATCGTTGCAAAGTTATTTTCTTTGTTATTAGTATTGGCGTCAATTGCACCACTGTGGGCCTGAGTAAATGCTTGTTGACTAGCACGTTGGTAAGCGTCAATAAATGCCAAATTGCTATCAGCATGTTGGTCTTGATTAGGAGTGCGATTAATAATATTACTAAATCCTAAGGCAGCACCACGATAGACGCGATCATAATTACTATCCGTCATATGTTGACTTGCTTGACTATAGTCACTGGATGCATCGCTATAAGCTTTAGTTCCATCAGTAACACCAACGTTGTAAATATCCACTTCTGATTGATTCTTACCATACGTAGATGCATCTATTTTTTGGTTAACCGCATCGATAGCTCCCTGATTGGCAATAGGTAGCAATGCATTCAATGCCTTATTGTAGGCACTGTTCTTAACATCTTGATCAGAGTTAGCTCTAATCAATCCGCCTCTTTGCAATACATCATTTACTGCATTAATAACCCCATTGTAAACAATATCTTGATAAGAACTACTATCATGGTTAGCTTGGTCATGATAATTAACCATCGCTTCATTATATCCCGATTGGGCTTGTTGATTACCAGTGTTAAAGGCATCTTGATCCACTTTAATATTTTCATGTGCTTGATGATCGTCCTGTACAAAAGCTAATGCTCCACGCTTAGCAGCTGCTGAAGCTTCCACAACCGCCTTGTTGTAGGTAATTGTTGCCAAATCATTACCATTCTTAGTAGTGGTCATTGGATTGGCTACAACATCGGTAAAGGCTTGGGCTGCATTATGGTAAACCACATCATAATTACTATTCGTATTATGTTGACTAACCTTAGTATAGTCACCTTGAGCAACTTGATATGCTTGAGCAGCATCACTGGCACCTTTATTGTAGGCCTTAACTTGCGCAATATTATTAGAATTTGGTATATCAGTAATTCCGGATTGAATGTAGTTACTTGCACCATTCAATGCATACTGCATTGCTTCTTTTTGCGCTTTAGCATAAGCAGCACCGTAGATAGCAGTATTCTCAGTAGTAGCGTGCGCACTTGGTGATCCACTAATAACATCTTGATATGCAGCCATAGCACCACGATATTCTTGATCAGCAATACTATCAGAATTGTGATTATTATCATCAACCCCTGTAGTTTGTACTAATTGGTATGCCTTATTTACATATTGATATGCGGTATTGTATACCAAAATATCCGTTGCATTTGGTTGTAATTGAGCTTGAGTGGATTGATTCAAACCATTGTTGTAGTCTTTTGCAGCTTGATTCATAATTTTTTGCGCTTCTGCTTTTGCCTGGATATAAGCATTTTGATATACCACATTAGCATGTTCATCTTGGTGACCATTAGTGTTATTCATTGCATCATTAAAACCATTCACAGCACCTTGATAAGCACTATCAACATTATTGGTACTACTATGGTTTGCCATGTCACCTATATTCTGTTGAGCCAATTGATATCCATTATTGGCATCGGTGAAGCCTCGATAATATGCATCATAGTATGCTTGCGTACTACTGAATTGATCTAAACCTTGTTGCTTATCAGCACCCTTAGCAGCATCTGCCGCACCTTGAGTCTGATAAGTTAATCCGTCCGCATATGCCTTATCATATGCAGATGTCGATACTGTGTCATTGTTAATGCTGCGACTCTTACCATTTGCAGCATCAGTAGCAACATCATTAAATGCTGCAGCAGCACCTAAATATGCTTTATCCACATTGGATCCACTATTATGCAAGAAACTCTTACTTGGATCTTGCACAGCTTGATCATATCCATTAAGTGCATCAGAGTATCCAGTACTAAAAGCATTAACTAATGCTTGTTGACTAATATTAGCAACACCTGTATTAAGGTCAGCATTAGTTTCACTTGCGTATTGTGCACCTCTACTTGCATAATCTTGGCCATCTGCAACAGCTTGATTATATGCATTTAGATAAACCGGACTTGCATCAGCCGTTTGCAAACTGCCAATGGAACGATTAGCAACATCATTAAATCCAGCTGCGGCACCATTGTATGCTTCATCAGCATCTGAACCACTAGCATGGTTAGATGGTAAATCATTCGGATTATTTTCCGCTGCTTGATATCCTGCTAAAGCATTAGCTTTTCCTTGGTTAAACATGTTAATCGCTGCTTGATTTTTTCCATAAACAGATATGGCTTGTTGAATTGCACCAGTTCCTAAGAATGCTGTTTGGGCACCATTAGTAGCTATTGCTTTTCCTTCCTTGACTGCACGTTGATATGCAGCTTGATAAACTGAATTATCGTCTGCATTAGCATGAGTAAAACTAGTATCCGTTACATCATTAAATCCAGCTGCAAAACCTTTATATGCTTCATCCAAGTTGCTATTAGAGCTATGACTGGATGCATCTGTAGGATTTGATTGAGCAGCTTGATAAGCTTGATTTGCATCTTGATAGCCCACTGAATAAACCATTTTGGCAGCTTGATTAGATCCTAAATTATTTCTTCCAATAATTAAATCAACAGCATTACCAAAGGCAGTAGCACCATTTTCTGCATAGCTAGTGGCTTCATTAAATGCCTTATTGTAAGCAGCAAGATATGCTTGATTTGTATCGTTCACATTTTTACCTGCATCACTAGTCTTATGATTTACCACTGCATTATAACCATCTACGGTTCCTCTAAAGACCTCGTCTTTATTAGACTCACTAGTATAAGTTTTATCACTTGGGTTAGCTAGAGCAGCTTGGTAACCCTTAATTGCATCACTACGACCCACTGTATATGCCTTAGTTGCAGCATCATAAGTTTGCGTACCGGTGTAATCCTTATTATTGGAGTAATCAGCAGCTGCTTTATTAGCAATCATACGTGCCTCAGCCAGCGCCTTTGTGTAAGCAGCTTGGTAAACAGAACTACTATCTGCTTTTTGTCCTGCGTATAATGTATTATTCATTACATCCTTAAACGCGGCAGATGCTCCACGGTAAGCACTATCTAAATTAGAAGTAGTTCCATGACTTGCTGAATCAGCAATATTGGTTTGTGCTGCTTTATATCCGATAGTTGCATCATAGAAACCACGGCTGAAATCATTCTTAGCTGCTTGTCCAGTTAATTCAGATAAACCTTGATCTTTGTTAGGCATTAATTGCATTGCTGCGGTAGCACCATTTTCTGCATTGGTTTGTGCGACAGCATATGCCTTAGCATAAACAGCTTGATAAACAGTACTATCAACCGCTTTCACATTTGTGTTGGTTCCAGTAGCAACATCATTGAATGCATTAGCAGCACCAAGGTATGCATTATTGTAATTACTTTGGTTTCTACCTGCAGTATCACCATTTTGTTGAGTTTGGCTTGGATCCACTTGAGCAGCATTAAATGCATTCGAAGCATCATCATATCCACGATTGTACATAGCTGCATTCGTATCAGTGGATTTGGATTTATCTTTACCATTACCAAAAGCTACCGCACCACGTTTAGCTAATGCCTTACCATGACTTAATGCTCGACTGTACATCGCCTTAAATACATCACTTTGACCATCAGAACCCTTATCGGTGTTATTAATTACATCGTTAAAGGCAGCAACTGCTCCTTGATATGCTTGATCATATGAAGAATTACTATTGTGAACATCAGCGTTATTAGTTTGCGCTTCAGTGTATGCGGATTGCGCATTAATATATCCAATGGCAATCGAAACGGAGTAACCGATTTGGTTCGAATATCCACTAACTGCGTCAGTTAGAGACTTCAAATGTCCAAATGCGATCGCACCTTGATTAGCATAACTATTACCTTCATTTAACGCCTTTTGGTAAGCAGCATTATAGATTGGATTAGTATTACCATTTGTTCCAATATCGGTGTTATTTACCGCCACTTCATTAAATGCTAAAGCAGCACCGGAATAAACAATATCAGCATTACTTCCTGCTATATAGGTTGGTGGTTCACTAATAGGACTAGTTACTGCAGCTGCATAGGCGTTGGTAGCGTCAGTATATCCTTTATTGTATAAATCTGTATTAGATTTAGTACTTTGATTTTTCTTAGTAGCAAAGTAATCGACAGCACCGTTTCTAGTGATGTTTTGAGCATCAGTGAAGGCACGATTATAAGCCGCATTGTAAACAGAAATATTACTTAATTGTTTAGATACATTGCCAGCTACAACATCTTTAATTGCATCTGCATAACCATTATAAGCTTGGGTCTTATTATCCTGACCATTGCCTTGAGTGCTGGTATAGTCGTTAAATGCATTATTATAAGCACTTTGGGCATCAATATATCCTTGATGGAACGCTTTAGAATTAACATCTTGGCCGGATTTATCGCCACTGCCATTATTGTTGCTAAAGGTCATGGCACCACCTCTGGCAGCCCAATTACCAAGCAACTTAGCCTTAGCATAGGCGTCGGTGTAGACCAAGGATTGACTTGCATCGGTTGATTGTTGATTAGTGGTAACTGATTGACTACCGTCATTATATCCATTAACTGTAGCCTGATATGCGGCATTATAAGTAGCTTGATTATAAATCGTACTGGTTTGGCTAGCTTTGCTAGTATTAGCAGTTGTGGCGTCATTAATCGCATTAATTTCATCATTTGCCATGTTAAAACCGGTCACGTAAGAATTATTATTAGAATTCTCAGTTGTAATTCCACCGATGCGATCATTATAACCAGCTCGAGCTTGTGCAAAACCATAATTTTGTGCTACTGATAATTGATCAGTTTGATTAGCAGTTTCACTAGCTGAATCACCTTTGGCAAAATTAGCTATTCCTGCTTGAGCAGCATTAGATGCAGCCTCTTGGGCTTTTTGATATGCAGCCCAGTAGACTGGACGGTTAGAAGTATTACTTGGCAAATTATTATTGCCTAGTTTGCCATCAATAAATCCAGCTGCCGCACCTTGATATGCATCCTGAGCGTCATTGATAGTTGTGTAGTTACTATCGTTATCGGTGATATTACCATTAATCACGGAACCATTACTTTGTGCAGCATTATAAGCACTTTGGGCAATTTGTTGTCCATAAGCAAATGCATTCTTTTGTGCTTGGTTCCAATCAGTTTGCGTAACTGATGATGAATTTAACCAAGCAATGGCACCACTTTGCGCAGCTGTTCTAGCAGCATTGTATCCAGCATTGTATTGTTCTTGATATGCTCTAGATTGACTAGAACTAGTATCAAAAATCACTGGAGTTTGTCTTGCAATTCCGGCTAAATAACCATCCCTTGCACCATTAAAGCCATCTGTTTGATTGGATGAGGCCCCTGGGGTCGTATCTGATACGGAATTGGAAACTTTATCACTAGTTAATTGATTAAAATTAGTTGCCCCTGTTTGCGCATCTTTAGCTGCATTGTATCCAGCAATGTATGCTGCAGATTGACTATTTGAATTAGGTATAGTCGAATTACCAGAATTAAATGCATCATGACCAGCTTGAGCATCACTATAACCTTGTTGTTGTGCTAATGCATCGGCAGATACCCCCGTATTAATAGCGTCAGCCTGAATATAAGCATTTGCTCCATTTAAGGCACTAGTAGATCCTAATGATTTAGCTTTTTGATATGCATATTGATATGCATACGTTTGACTAGCCAAAGCGGTATCCATAGTTCTGTTGGAATTGAAATGACTACCATCATAGTATCCATCACGAGTTCCATAGTATGCCGCTACTTGAGTAGATGTACCTGGATAATTATCACGAGATGGATTATTAGAAGCATCTAAAGTTCCTAATTGTAGATTCTTCGCCATTCTAATTCCAGCGTTGTATGAAGAATCCGAAGTGTTTGACAACGATAAATCTGATGAACTAGCCATCTGTTTGGCAAAACCATTTTTCGTTTGCCTATATGCATTAGCAAAAGCATCATTTTCAACATCCTTTTTGCCATTTGCTTGCGTATAGCTAGTAGCATCTTGGTTCAAGCTTGATGATTGGAAGGAAATGATTCCATTAATAGTTGATTTAGCGGCTACTTGTCGAGCTTTATTATAAGCGGCTTGATACAATGCCGTTCCTGATGGGGTAACACTGGATTGTCCATGTTTACCAGCAGCGAATCCTGCTTGTGCACCATTAAAGGTATCATAAGCATCTGTTCCATCAGTATATTGATTAGAATTATCAACATTATCATGAGCATATTGATAAGCATCATTTGCATTATATTTTCCTGTATCATAAGCAGTTTTCGCTAATTGATTATCATTAGGGATTGTAATAGAAGATGTTTGTGAGCCATTCATTGCATCGACAGCCCCTGCATTAGCATATTTCTTTCCATCATTGTAAGCATTCTTATATGCATCTTTATATGCTTGAGTCTGACCATCTAGAGTAGCAAACGCAGTGTCATTTTGACCAGCAGCATAACCCGCTTTAGTTCCGTTAAATCCACCATTGTAACCATTAACGTACTCTTGGCTTTTATCAGTAAAGTCAGTTCTTTGTGAATTTCCTTTTTTGGCATCGTTAGAACCATCAGTCAATCCGGAAACAGAGTTATAACCAATTAGGTATGCCGTATCAGTATTTCCATTAGTAGCTATATTACCTTGTTGGTCTTCAATTCCTTGTTTTGCCTTTTGAGCACCGTTATTGTGAGCCTCCGCATCTAAAGTATTATCAGAATCGGTGTA
This sequence comes from Apilactobacillus pseudapinorum, assembly GCF_040369555.1. NCBI lineage: Bacteria > Bacillati > Bacillota > Bacilli > Lactobacillales > Lactobacillaceae > Apilactobacillus > Apilactobacillus pseudapinorum. The sequence goes on along the minus strand of NZ_BAABVU010000026.1, from coordinate 214,567 downwards.
CGCATTATTATTAACATAATTCTGTGCACCATCATTACGATCATTGTTAGCTCTAGTCAATGCGTAGTTATATGCAGTCGTATAAGCCAAACTAGCTTGAGCGGTGGAAGTGGTTTGGTTCTGATTAGCATCACTGTATGCTTTTTGTGTAGCATTAAAAGCATCTTGTTCAGCTGAACTTGCGTTTTGAGGCAAATTCTTCTTGGCAATTGCCAATTGAACTCCATTAACTACATCTTGACCAATCTTAAAGGCGTTTTGACTTTGCTGATCATTTAAGCTAGGTGTAGATTGACCACTTACAGCTTGGGTATAAGCAGTCAAAGCATTACCGTACCCGTCAATATCTGCCTGCGTATTGCCACTTGGGTGACCTAAGTTATTCAAGAAATCTTGAGCCCCTTGGTCATAATGTATTTGAATCGCATGAATAGCAAACTTGTATGCGTCTTTGTATACTTGATTACTATTATTCACTTCATCAGAAGTTTGTGGATTATTGTGCATATCCTGTACTGCTTGGATTGCAGCAGCGAAAGCTTCTGTATACATTGGACCAGTTTGTGATTGCTGAACTTCACCGTTGGCAACATTTTGGGCAGCTTGAAGAACAATCAATCCTTGAGCGAATCCTGCTTTATTAGCTTGATTATCACTACTATTAGCTTGTGCACTAAGACTATTGGCGTTGATTGCCTCTTGGTAACCAGTCCAAGCATCTTGATAACCTAAATTAAGAACACTGATTGCATCATTAGAAGGAACTGAACTCGTATCAACCCCATTACCAGTTGCGTATTGACTAGCAAATTGATCACGTCCATTTTGATATTGCGTGGTCAATAAATTAATTGCTGATTGATAAGCATCTTGATATGGTACTGATTGCCCGTTGACTACTGTAGCTGGATGATCTGGATTAGATAAAATAGCTTGAGCAGCCGCATGGTAGGCATTTTGCACATCTTGATATGCTCCAGAGAATTCGTTATTAGGAGTATTATTAACTCCCTTAACTGCATCTGCTAAAGCATTTTGCGCGGTTTGAGTAGTGTCACGACCTAATTTGTAAGAATCTGTTAAATTACCAGTAGCTGGCTTTTTATTAACAACATCATCATGTCCGCGTTTAGCATCTGCATAACCGACTGCTTTAGCGCGTCCAGATACCCCTTGGTCATAATCATTGTTTTTACCATCTTCATAAGCTTTAGCACCTAATAAGGCATCGCTTTGACCACTAGTCCATGATAATGCATAGACATAATTATAAGCCGTTGCCTGCGTCTTATCAGGTGGTGTACTGTTGGTATTCACATTGTGTGATCCATCACTGTACCCGTTAACAGATGCAGAATATCCGGCAACCGCTGCTTTATAAGCAGCTACTTGAGCTGCTGACCCAGTATAATCAGGGTTATTAGCGTTAGTCTGTGCATCCGCAATTCCTTGTGCGACATCTTTAGCCATCTGAATTCCAGCTTGGTATGACTGATCTTGATTACTATTATCATCTTGCTTATGAGTATTGTAGTAATCAAATCCTGCCTTCATTTGAGTAAAGGCATTATTAGTTGCCACACTCAATGCATCCTTACCTGAAACGGTGGTGTTAACTCCGGAGCTTTGGAATAATGACTGTCCTTGTTTAACCGCTGCTTGAGCTTCTGATTGTGCTTTATGATAAGCCGCAACAAAGACAGCTGATTTATCAGTTAAATCAATTGTTTTACCACCAGTAGTTCCATCGTTGAAACCAGCTTGAGCACCCGCGAAGGCATCATAAGCATCTGATGGGTTGGTATTATTGTTAGTTGCACTGACATTAGATTTGATTTGATCATAACCACTTTGGGCATTTTGCTTACCAGCAGCATAAGCTGCCTTTTGTGGTTCAGTCCAACCGTCCTGGTTAACAGCAGTCGCACCTAATTGTTCAGCAGCACCGTATGATGCATACTTTTTCGCATCTTCAACCGCCTTGTTAAATGCCGTTACATATGCTAGTGATTTGCCACTTAAATCGACCTTTTGATAGTTTGCACCAGCTTGATAACCCGCTTGTGCTCCAGCAAAGGCATCCTGTTGACTGACACTAATATTTGAATCCAATTGTTTCCCAGCCTGGTAGACATCAAAGCCTTTCATACTATCTTGATATGAATTAAATCCAGCCATAAATTCTTTATTAGCTTTTTGATCATTTGAAGGATCATTGTTTTGCGTAGCAGCTGCATATCCAGCTTCTGCATCAGCATATCCACTTTGTTGTGAGGTTATAATCGCTGTGTTTCCCTCTGGTTTATCTTTACCAGTTAGGTAATCATTCGCACCTGTAGAACGTGAATTTTGTGTTGCATATACTGCTTGTTTATATGCTTGAATGTAATCAAAAGATTGACCATTTAATTGACTGTCATTCTTAATTTGACCACCGGCATTTGTTGCATCTGCGATTCCAGCTTTAGCACCTGCATAAGCATTATCTTGATGTACACCCGCACTATTGGTGTTGGATTCATTATTCAATGCATGTGTATACCCAACATAAGCTTGTTTACCTTGATTAAATCCAGCCAGGTATCCTGAAGTTTGTCCTGATGATGGTTGTCCACTCATGGCAGCTTGGTATCCATTAGCGGCATCAGTAACCCCTGCTTTATACTCATCAGTCGCATTAGCGATAGATGCCGTATTAGAAAGATATTGTTGATATCCACTTTGGTAATTAACCCTCATTTGGTCAATAGTTAATTTAAATGCATTTACATATGGTGCACTGGAGAAGTTACTGTCCGTGGAAGTAACATTATCTGAAATATCTGGATTCGATTTGAAATCAGTCTTAGCAGTTTGAGCAGCTTCAACCGCTTTTTGATAGATAGGATCATTATTATTAGCATCGACTGCTTGTCCTGTCGCTATTTGGTTAGCTCCTTTAACTACTTGGCGTCCCTCAGCAAATCCCGCTTGTTTACCAGAATTATCAGACGAATTTGCGGTTGCATTAACATTGTTGGCAGCAATTGCTTCATTATATCCAGCAACAGCATCACTAAATCCATTAGCAAACAATGTTTGTGCTTGACTAGAAGTAACGTTAGTTACATCCGCTTGAGTAGCACCATTAGCATAATCAGCAATAAATTGTTGATAACCTGATTGGTATTGACCTCTCAAGTATGTCTTAGCTGCTGCATATGAATCATTATAAGCAACTGATTTAGAAGGTGATGGAGTTGTATTGGTATCATCTGGATTGTTCTGCAATGCTAAAAAGGCATCGTTATATGCCACTTGGGCATTTCCATAAGCTACTGCATCTGATGCCGTGGCTTGACCATTATTATTCCCATTTTGGGCATCAGTTAAACCAGCTTTAGCGGACTTAGCAGCATTGTAGCCAATAACATAAGCTGGGACTGTAGATTGAGGTTGTGTTTTTCCACTCACAAAAACATCATGACCGAGTTTAGCTTGATTGTATCCAAACTGTTGTGCTTGAGAATTTTGATCTGATCCACTTGCCGGTTGACCAGTATTGCCGGTAAAGGCAATTGCACCTGCATTAGCATTGACTTGAGCATTTGATAGAGCTTCAGCATATGCATCACGGTAAACACGTGCTTGACTTTGATCATTACCAGTCGGATTTTGTCGATTATTGGTTCCATTCTTTCCATCAATATATCCAGCTACAGTGGCATGAAATGCTGAGATAAATGATGCACTACCAGTAGGTGTTTGATTGGCATTAGTAATAGCTGCATTTAAACCATTTTGTTCATCTATAGCCATTTGAATTCCAGTTTTGTATGCAGAATTATTATTATTTGTGTCCACGGTTCCATTTAGCTGGGAAGTGTATCCGTCACTAGCTTGGTTATATCCATTATAGATTGCTTGGTTAGTGGCATCTACAGCGTTTGATTTACCAGAGTCATCATTATTTTGGGCGAAATCGTTAATCCCAATTGTAACGTTTTGCTTCGCCTCTGCTAACGCTTTATTGTATGCAGATGTATATACCAAATTACTACCAGAAGGAATTGATCCATTACCTGTAAATCCTGTAATAAATCCAGCTTGGGCTCCGTTGAAGGTATCATAAGCATCAGTTCCGGAAGCATAAGGATTACTGATGGTGACGTTACTTTTAGCTTGAGCATATGCATTATTCGCATTAGTTTGACCTGCGTGATATGCATCTAACTGACGAGCATTGTAGTTAGCAATGTTTTGAGCCGGTGTATTACCATTAGCATCTGCCGCACCTAAAGAAGCCTTGGCTTTTCCATCTTGGTAAGCCAATGCGTATGCTGCATCATATGCTGGAGTAACTCCTGAATTATTACTTACTCCATTACCATTTTCTCCATCTGCATAACCAGCCATCGCACCATTATAACCTCGTTGTTGTTCACGATATGTGGGGTTATAAGCTGCTGAAGTGCTAGTAGCAGTTTGAGCATCATGGAATCCTTGCATTGCGTTTGCATATGAATAGAACCCACGCATGAATGAAGGATTGTTTTGTTGATCTGCACTTAATTGATCAGCAGTCGTATTTGGATTACTTTGTGCATAGTTAAATCCATTTTGAGCAAAATTATATCCTTGCATAATTCTGTTATATTCAGGATTAGTCTTATCAACTTGTTTACCATTAACAAAGTTGGTAGCACCTGTATCCGCTGCTGTTTTCACATCATTATAAGCTTTTTTATAAGCTTCACGATAAGCTAGTGACATCCCTGCCAATTGATTATCAGATTGTTTGCTACTTGACAAAGCATCTTTGTAACCAGCTGTAGTCCCTAAGTTAGCATCGTTTTGGACCGAATCATTAGTGGTGGCAGTATTGCCAATCATTCCAGCATTGTATCCAGATAAAGCACTTTGTCCAGCTATCTTACCTTGATTGGCACCAGAAGTAATATAACCATACGCATTCGTATCTGGCGTTCCAGACCCGTTTAGCACGCTTTGGAATCCATTTAACGCGTCGTTATATCCAGCCGCAAATGATGAAGTCGCATCACCCGGTAAATTCTTACCAGATAAGTATTGTTGGACTCCGCGATTGTAATTAGCTCTTAATTGGTAGATAGCAGCAGTATAGGCAGCGGTATAAGCAGGATTGCCTGCATTTGGATTACTTGTGTCAACCGAATTATTAGTATCCGGATTCTTAGTGAAGGCACTAAGCGCATCTTGAGCAGCTGAGAACGCTTTTTGATAGTATCCATCCGAGTTACTATCGGCAGTAGTTTGACCACCAGTAACTTGTTGGACTGCTTTGTATGCTAATTGTCCCTCCGTAAATCCAGCTTGGGCTGCAGTGGTATTCTTAGAAGATTTATTAGACCCTCGCATTGCCTCATTGAACGCTCCTAGCGCATCTTGGAAACCTTGATTCAATAACGATTGTGCTTGTGTGCTCTTAGCATTGCTGGTATTAGCGTTAGCTTGTCCATTTACATATTGATTAATAAATTGTTGCTTACCTGCTTCATATTGAGCATTAAGATCTTGTTTAGCTTGATTATAAGCATATTGGTATGCAGGGGTATTATTGGTAGCCGTTTGACTAATATCGTCAGGGTTCTTTTGAAGTGCAACAAAAGCATCTTGATATGCCTGACGAGCTGCACTGTAAGCATTGGAATCACTAACTGTTGCTTGCTGAGCATTACTACCACTCTCAATGTCAGCTAAACCAGCTTTAGCTGACTGAGCTGATTTGTATCCGATTTGATAACTTGGATTTTGACTATTGTCATTACCAGATAACCCGTCAGCAAATCCAGCTTGGGCTTTATCAAAACCAGTTTTTTCAGCAACGCTGTTGGCATCAGTACCATTATTAATCGTCGTATTATTAATATATGCTTGAGCCCCTTGAGACGCTTGATTAATACCGTTTTGTTTAGCGGCTGCATAAGCATCTAAGTATGCTCTAGACTGGCTTGCGTTAGTACCCGTAGGAGTAGCTCTATCATCTGTCCCGTTAGCTCCATCAATGTATCCGGCAACAGTAGCGGCATATGCTACTTGTTGCGCTAAATCACCATTTTGATAATTACTGATTGATGGATTATTGGTAGCATCTATAGTTCCATTTTGAACATTATTAGCTAAATTAACACCGGCCAAATATGATGGATCTGTATTATTTTTATCAATCTGATTATTTTTAGCTGCTGTGTACCCAGCATTAGCAGTTTGAAAACCATGACTTTTCGCGTTACCCAGTGCATCGGTTGCCCCATGCGTAGTATCTTCGGCGTTAGCTTCGAAGTTAGTTACTCCTTGAGCTGCAGCATTAGCCGCTGCTTGTTTGGCTTTCACATACGCAACTTGATAATCTAGTGATGAATTGGAAACATTGGTAGTTTGACCAGTAGTCCCATCACTAAAACCTAACTTAGCACCATTAAATGCATCTTGTGCATTGTTAGTTGCAGAAGTGGCACTATTAGCATTAATGTTGCCAGCAGCCTCATTATATCCACTATTAGCATTATGAACCCCTTGGTCATAGGCCATTTGTTGTTGTGGATTCCAGTTAGCATAATCAGATACTTTAGTATTAACATAAGCATTCTGTGCACCTAAGTTAGCCTTTGATTGGGCATCGTTATAGGCATCTTGATAAGCACTGGTGTAAGCATTAGAAACTTTATCCACATTTTGGTTATCTGATGGCAATGAGGTGATTGTAGCGCCGGCATTAGCCCCAGCCAAGTATCCATCCCTAGTTCCGTAGTAGGCATTTTTGGCATCCCCACTCAAGTTATTCGCATCACTTGATCCTGATTGAACCGCTTGTTTGGAACCGGTAGCAGTAGCCACCCCTTGGTCAAAACCAGTGATATAAGTTTTATCATTATTAGTTGGCGTTGGTGTTGCGGTAGTTTGACCAATTTGTTTACCATCTGCAAAACCATCCGCAGCATTGGATACACCCGTCGCATAATTGTTATCGGATTTCTTTACACCATCATCAACGGTTCCCTTGGTGTAATCATTGGCACCTGCTTGTTGCCGTCCAGCATAATTACCTTGTGTATATGCATTTTGGTAAATTTGATTACCTGATTGGTTCGTATCTTTGTTAGTAGAAGTTCCGTGAGTACTTGCTGAACCATCTTTGTACCCATCAACAGCACCTTGATAACCAGATTGGTATGCGTTGGCATTAACTGTGGATTGACGACTGTCAGGCACATTCGTAGTATTCGACGTACTTGGGTTGTTCTTAACCGCAGTTAACCCATCATTAGAACCGACTGCCTGTGAGTAGACCACTGCATATAGAGATGAGGTGTTCGTTGCATTCTTAGTATTAGATTGGGCATCTAACAAGGCATGCATTGTATCACTGTATCCAGGTTCATCGGAATGTGCATTCGGATCATTTTGTCCTGCCAAGAAGTCATTCATGGCAGCTTGGTATCCCTTAGCGACCGATCTAGCCTGATCAAAGCCAACCTTTTCATTGATCGCTGTAGGTTCGTTCGTATTGTTAGGGTTAAGACCTTGTTTAAATCCATTGGTTGCGTCGTTATATGCTTGGTCGTAAACCGCTTGATTTGCAGTAGTCGTTTGACTATTTGAATTAGCAATTTGACCACTATTAAAAGCAGCTAGCCCTGCTTGACTAGCAGTAGTTGCATCTGCTCCAGCTTTGTTATAAGCCATAACATAAGCAGCACCATGAGAGGAATCCACTACGATGGGTGTAACCTTACCAGCTTGCTTAGCAGCTGCAATGGCATCAGCAACCCCTTTATACGTATCAGAGTTGGAATCATTGACACTAGGAACAGCTTTACTTTCTGCTGCCTGATAATCACTACGAGCAGCTTGTCCGGCGTCATATCCACGATTATATTCTTTAGATGTTAATGACTTGGTATTATTAGCAATACCATCATCGTATCCTGTATTGGCATCATTATATCCAGTAGTGTAGTAAGCATCCGTTGGAACTCCGTTACTTTTACCAGCTAAGAAATCAGTAGCTCCAATTTCCTTTCTACCAATGACATTACCTAAAGCGTATCCATATTGATATGCTGGATTATTGTTATTAGAAGATGCATTATAACGTTCCGAACTACCGGAAGTGCTGGAAACTCCATCAAGATATCCCTCAATCACCGCATTGTAACCAGTCTTATATGAGACGTCACTAAGTGATTGTGCGTTATTAACTTGATCGTTATCTCCAAGCGTAGTAGCGTTGCTAGTCAAATTATTCAATTTAGCTAACGCATCATTCATCCCTAGTTTTTGCGCAGTCACAATCGCATAAATTGGTGAATTATTAGTTGTACTTACTTGACCGCTTTGTACGTCTTGTAAAGCCTGCATCGTATCTTTATATCCTACTAACTCTAGATGAGCATTAGGATTAGTGTTACCACTATTGGCATCTGATAAAGCTTGGTTGTACCCCGCTGAATATACTTTAGCGGTATTAATTCCAGCAGCTTCACTTGCATCACTACTTGTATCCGAACTATTAGCTAACCCTGCTTGGAAACCTTTTTGGGCTGCAGCATATGCACGATCATAAATAACTTGTGGATTACTAAAAGCTAATTTAGCATGTCCTTGCCCGTTAATAAAATCATTGGCACCTTGCGTAGTTGAATCGCGAGATTGTCTTAAGGCAGTATTATAAGCATTTACATATTCACCATTATCATTACCACCTAAAACTTTATCAGTTAAAGCATTTCTTTGCGCATCCGTAGTTGCATTCATGTATGCTGAAAACGCATCGCTAGCTCCCGCATACGTTTGTGTACTATCGGTGGGTTGACTATTAGCAGCCTTTACATAGCTATCATGATAATTCATTCCAGCATTAAATCCACTGATATAATAAACCGATTTTCCATTAGTTAACTGATCTTTATTATTGGCACCATTAATAAGACCGTCTTCATAGCCATCTTTGGCTAAATTATATCCGGTCGTAAATTGAGCATTGTTTTGTGGATCAGCTTGATTATGAAGAAAGGCTTGTGAACCATTAAAAGCTTGATCAGATGTCTTAGCGATTTGACGAGCACGTTGACTCAAGTCATTATTCATGTCACTAGGTAGCGCATCACCATCATTTTTAGTGTATGCGTAATAAGCACCAATATAGAAAGCTTTGAAAGCTTCTTGTTGACCGTTATCCAGCCCAGATGGGATGGATATGTTATTAATATCAACTTTATTTTGGTGTTCATAATCATTTTTAGCTTGAGCTAGTGCTGCTTGAACTGCAACATAACCTTTATATGCTATCGAATTAACATCAGCAGGTTGAATGGTTGCCATTGCACCAGCATAGATACTTTGTCCATAAGTGTATCCTTTAGCTTGAGCAGCACCATTAGGTGCAGTATTAGATTTAATAAAAGCATGTAATAACCCGTCCTTAGCATCTTGCCAACCTGTTGAAAAAGCGTCCCCATAAACATTATTAGCGTTATTAGCATCTACTTTATTTCCACCATTAACAAATTGATTGGAGCCACTAACGTATGCTTTCATCATGTTTTGTGCCGCAACATAGTAAACCTGTTTGTATAATGGGGTTTGCGAAGTAGCTGGATCTACAGCTGTTCCAGAACTCTTAATACTACTTAACACATCATTAACTGCTTTAATCACGTCATCTGAAGTAGATGACTGTTTATTAATAGCATTGTTATATTCAGCTGCATATTTTTGTCCCAATTGGTAACCTGCTTGATATGCAGGTCCTTGAACATTGTAATAGGTACTAAAATCAGCAGCTTTAGTTTGACTATCATCGCCAGTTAAGGCAATTTCAAATCCTTTAGCAGCATTTAAATATCCCAAACTATATTCTGGAGATTGATTGTATGAGAAGTTTCCAGTATAAGTAGCTTGTTTCTTAAAGGCTTTAATTCCTTGATCATATGATGATTGCATAGAAGTATACAATTGCGTATATAGAATTTGATAAATGGTACCTTGTGTATCTGATCTATTCTTAGATTGACCGTCACCAGTAAAGACATCATTATGCGAGTCAACTAATGCATTTTGAATATCATTATTGACATAGGTAGTTAAATCATTGCTAGTACTATTGTTAATATGTTGATCCTTAGTGGGGTCCACTTGGGAAGATTTATTATTAATTTGTAATGCTAAAGATTCACCAAATGCATATTGATTATCGGCTTTTGTATTCGTTGACTGTAATCCATCGGTTAAACCTGCATATATGGATTTAATTGCTGATTGATAGCTTAACTTGTCAGCACCTTTATCCGATTCAGACACATCTTGAATATTTCCATATACAAAATCTTTTTGGACTTGAACTGCTTGTAATTGTCCTTTGGTTAATGCTGATTGATAAGCTAATTTGTACACCTTAGTTTTTGTAGTCAAATCTGTTTTACTACCTAAAGTACCATCATTGTAACCTGCAATTGTAGCTTGGTAGGCATCAATATAGTCAGTTGATTTACCAGTAGTGTTGGCAGCTACTGTTTGTTGAGTGGCTGCTGTAGCATCACTCATCGCAGCTGTAATACCATTCTGCATGTCTTGATATTGTTTCAATCCAGCTTTGTATCCATCAGAAGTTGTTGGAACTCCACTAGCTTGACTAAATCCAGCTTTAGCATCATCATAACCAGCAGACACAAATCCACCAACAGGCTTAGCAATTCCAGATAAGAAAGCATTTTTACCAACAGTATAACTATTTTTTGCATTATAGGTGACAATCGGAGCTAATTTTTGGAACATTGCACCATTTGGATCAGTTTGATTGGCATAAGTTGTACCCTGTAGTGTTGATTTAACTGTATTAAAAACATCTACAGCCACTTTATAAGACATTGCAGGGTTACCTGAAATAGAAAGACTAACGCCTTGAAAATCCATAGTAGCTAAAACAAATGAAGCACTAAAATTAAAACCTCTATATGCATTAATTCCTATCCAAGTTGCACCGTTAATATCAGTCGTATATTTTCCAGGAATTTGTTGAGTTCCAAAACCATTAGTCTGTTTACGATAACTTAAATCGAATCCATTAGCTGCAGCATTAAATCCGGCGGCATAGTTAGATTGATATTTAGCAGTACCATTGGTTGTAACCCCGTTAACCGCATTGTTAACATAGGCATTAGCCCCATCCAAGAATCCTTGGGCATCTTTAGCATTTTGCACCCCATAGTTGTATCCGATTACGTAAGCAGAATCAGTACTATTGGTGCTAGGATTAGGATTAGTAATACTATTGTATGCAGTATAACCATCATTTTTACCTTTATTAGCGGCATTATACCCGCTGGTGTAGCTATCATCAGAAGCTTTAGCTTGACCTACTTTCACATAGTCATTAGCTCCAGCTATTCTACGAGCCGGACTCATTCCGTATTGATATGCACTTTGGTATGCAGAAGTGGTCCCGGCAGCAGGTTGGTTGTTACCAACTAATCCAGCTTGATATCCATCTACTGCTCCTTGATATCCAATCATGTATGATGACGCTTCACCACTTGCATTAGCTATTGCTGAATTACCTTGGTTACTAGTTTGGTTGTTAGCTTGAACCGCTGATAATCCATCTTGTTGACCTTTATTAAAAGCTACTTGGGCATTCTTATGTGATTGTCCATAGTACTGATCCCATAATGAACCTAAGCTTGCAGTACTTGTCCCATGTTGAAAATCATAAATTCCTTGTTGAGTAGCTAAAGGAATAATGGTACTCATATATCCAGCTAGTTGGACTTGGTTTAATCCTGCTTGAGAGTTTTTCTTTAGTGCTTGATATGCACCATATTTAGCTTGCTTATAGATAGTAACATCGCCTTGAAAATTGTCACTATTAAGTTGGCTAGGATCATTGTAATTGGCTTCGGCAATATTGTTAATATTTTGTTGTTGCTTTAAAGCTTGTGCAGCAGCTTGTTGAACTGCTCGATATCCAGCCTGTTCTGCTTGCCATCCTAATTGTCCAGCAGCTAGGTTAGGGATTGCTGAACTAGTTTGGGTTGGAAGAGTTTGTGAAAGCGCTCCATTTACTAATGATTTTCCGTATAGGAAAGCTTCTTGTTCCGTTCGATTAGCATTGCTATCTGGATTGCTACCTAATGGATCTGATAAATTAATCGCATTGTTAAATCCGACCGCAGCAGCATTATATGCAGCAACTTGATTAGGATCGTTTTGAATATTATTCCAATTCGTTCCATTAAAGTTTCCGGACGAAATATTACTACCTTGTTTTTCGTCAGCAAAGAAAGCTGCCACTCCTTGAGCGTCAGTAATTCCAGCATAAGTTGCTGAAGCAGTCATTCCATCATAGTTACTTGTAACTAGACTATTATTAGCAATAATAGTTTGCGCACTCTGGCCTAAAGCATTAAAGGATGCACTATATGCACTAGTGTATTCGGTTTGTGCCTCTTGATAGCTAGCATTTTGCGCATTATTATTACGATTATACTTAGCATCATATAATCCAGCTTGATAAGAAGCTTCTTGATATCCTCTAATAAATGCTCCCGGATTATCAGAATTGTTATAAGCTGCTAATTGCGTATAATCTTGATCTGGTTTTGTTTTATCATAAGCCGCATAACCAGCTTGAGCACCTTGATACCCACTTAAATAATCAGTACTGGTTTGTACATTGAATGTTTGTAGTGCTTTCGCATCATTATTACCATTTAAGGCATCCGTAATACCGTCAACGATTCCTTGATTAGCTGTACCTACACTACCATTATCAGTGACGAAAGTTCCGGTTTTATCAGCTTGAATTGTACCTTTGCTACCGGAATATCCTTCAACACTACCTACATAGCTATTTCCATCACTAACCATATTGACAGTACTTAATCCATAGGTTAAACGTAATCCATATCCATTAGAAGCATTTGCGGGTAGGTTAAATGAAATGGGAATAATTTGTCCATCTTGATAATTAGAATTGATTGATTGAGTAGTAGTATAACTGTTAGGGTCAACCGTTTGATTTAGATTGGCAGTCGTTGCATTGGTACTTTGATTATTTAGTAATTGCATATTAGAAATGCTAGTTCCATTACCACTGTAAACACCCACATAGACTGGACCAACTGATGGTGAATACTTTGTTACCCTTGCATAAGCATTGATAGTGGAAGTTCCATCCGAATTCTGTGTACGAGAAATAGGCCCTGCAAATGTTATTGAGGGAATTGGATCAATTTCTAAAGTGTTTCCCGTTATCGTTCCACTAACTTTGTTACCACTAGAATCGGTCGCAGTGTAGTTCTTGGATCCATTAGGAAGTGTGAAGTAATAGTATGGTGTTCCATTAACTGCAACCGTATATGCCGTAATGTCATTATTACTAAATCGGCCTGTTTTATCATTTTTAGTTAAAACAATGCGACTATTACCTACATTATTAACGATTAAATCTTGTCCATAGATTGGTAGGTTCCCCGTACTCCCTGAGTTGTCAGTAGTTTGGATAACTAAGTTACCACGATTTCCTACGTTAAGGTTTCCACCACCAACTTGAGTTAATGTTCCATAGTAAGCAGATGATGATTTTAAGTTAGATAACTTCACCTGAACTAATCCACCGTTCAAAATATTTAGACTAGTGTTCCCCTTAAAATCTAATGCTTCTGCATACTGTCCTGGAACCCCATTAACTTCAACATTAATCGTTCCACCATTAACATTAATAGCCGTTTTTCCAGCGGTATAAATACCACTTCCATAATACGACTTAGTGGATGATAGATTACTTGGAATAATATTTAACGTAGCATCCTTGTTGACGTTTAATTTAGCATTACTACCTTTAAAATAAATTCCAAAGTTAGCTCCGTCAACAGAATTAGTTCCACCGTCAGCAGATACTAAAGTCATATTAGATCCTTGTCCAATTGTGACATTACCAGTGGAAACGATATTAGTACTTCCTGAATTACCGGAGGAGCCAAAATAATTACTGTATGGCTCTAAGATAAAGTTATTTACTTCTAGATTTTCTTGATTTCCTCCACCTTCAATAAATATCCCCGTTCCATTATTAAACGGAGAGAAATAGTAATCACTAGATTGTGGAATAATAACATTTACATTACCTGAGAAGTATGCGTCATTATCGTATGCTGATAATAGTTGAGAACCAACATAATTAATGTTGCGATAACGAATAGATGCATTGGATTGTGCATTAATAAATGGTCCATAATAATCACTGCCATAAATTGTTTGGAAGTTTTGTACTTTTAACTGGTTAACATTGTTGATACTGTAACTTAGTCCATGCATATCCACCATATGGTTTTGCCCATCAATGGTTAAACTACCATTTCCATTATAAGTACCAGGTGCTTCCACACCATTGATTCCATCCAAATTAACATCATTAACAAATTTGATGGTTGTAATGCCTGCAGGGAGTGTTCCTTTATTGGTGAAATTAGTGCTACCCATCCCTACTGCATAGAACTGATTACTATTTGCAATAAACGCAGTTCCATTTTGAGTTTGGTTAGCAACATCATTATATGCATTAAGATAGATTGAACCTAAGATAGAACTCGATAATTGTGCAACTGATCCTTGATAATTATTTAAATAGTCGAACTGCTTACTAATCGCATCTGTTGCCCCAACATATGCTAAATCATATGGATTCTTGGATTGATGTAAGTCTCCTTGGGCACTAGCATAGAAATCAGAAGTTGTACCGGATCCATCAGTACCAACACCTCGCCATTTTCCTGATTCAGCATCCGCCATTCCTTGTTGTGATAGTGCATAACTCACCCCTTGATTAAAGGCAGATTGAAGCCCTGCATATGGATCGTATTTTTTTCGGTCATTTAAGATTGCAGGCGTATTTGCAGTCGGAACGTTAATTTGAGTCCCATTAGTAAATTGAACACTATGGTTATTAACACTGTTAAGTTTATTAACCTTAGTATTTTGATAATTTTGGGAGGAGGTACTTGCTGATTGAGGATCATCCGCTCCACCTTGACCAGAACTACTTAAAGTTCCATAACCCTGTGGGGTTCCTAATAAATCAGATCCAGTTGAACCAGTTGTGGGAACTGAGCCACCACCATTAGAAACTACACTTGATCCTCCAACGCCCCCGGTGCTACCACTAGCACCGTTAGACTTATCCCCAGTGTATCCGGTTACTTTAGCTGGTGTATTGCCGTAGAAAGTATAATCCTGGGTCCCAGTACCTTGTCCTTGTGTTGAATTATTATAAGCGTTGATGGCACTAGTAGCCCCGTCATAACTAGCTTGATAGTAATTTTGGGCTTGACCGCTTAAATTAGCTGCATTGTTTCCCTTCTTATTGAATGCATCTGATGCCCCTTGATTAATTGCAGATGAATACGTCTGAGATTGATCAATATTATTAAAAGCGGTCGCACTTGAAGAAGCATTTCCCATACGATCAGATAGACCATCGTCTCCGTTAGAAATACTCTGTTGATTATTATTTTGTTGATCCGAAGTTATTGAGTCTCCGGATGTCCCTGAGTCGGTACTAGTTGTGCTACCTTGTGAAGCTGTTGTCTGAGGAGTACTATCAGCTCTTGCTCTAACTGATTCAGTTCCATAAGCAACTGCTCCAATCATAGACAAAGAAGCAACAGATACTACTACCCATTGTTTCTTTACTTTTTTCATTAATTTTTTATCATTGGATTTAGTAAATTTTCTTTTGTTGTATTGCATTGTTCATCGCTCCTTCCGGCAAAAAACGACGTATTTTGTGGGCACTTGCCCAGTCTTATAAGTATTAATTTAACACTATTTTAACTGATTGTGCATAAAAAAGAACTAATATTTATATTCTTTAAGATTTTTTAAACATTTAGGCCTATAAATCTACATTAATTACAAAAAAGAGTCACTAGATTTAATCTAGTGACTCTTTTCTTAAACTATTTATCTACTTTTTGTACATAAGTCTTGTTAGAAGTAATATATTCACCTTTACCAACGTATAGACGAGTTAAACCATGGTATTTAACGACCTTTTGGATCTTAATTGTTTCGCCACGTTTTAATCTTCTAACTACATTATCGTTAGTATACTTCTTAGCAGTGTGAACTAATACTCCGGTTGGTTTAATCACCTTGTATTCTTTGTAGTTGTGTTGGTAATATGCATTTTCAACATGATCACCAGCAGTAACAACATCACCATTGCTTAGACGGTATCTTGGAACACCGTTCTTGTAGTAAGCAATTCCAGTAACCTTAAAGACAGTTGAGTTGTAACGCTTAGTGTAGGCGTACTTCTTAACTCTTGTTTCATTACTGAACTTCACATGACTGTGTGTAAAGATAGTCTTCACATTGTAAATGTACTTAGGCATTGTACGTTTCATTTCTTGCTTGTATGCCTTGATGTAACTCTTAGCATATGCATCAGAACGATTGTCGTAAATGTTTGATGGAATTGAACCACGTTTAGTAGCATTCTTAATTCCGGCCTTAGCTCCACTTTCTTTTTGAATCTTAGTTTCTGCTTTTAGACCTTCCTTGAATGTGTATACGTAAGCACGATCCTTACCAACTAAGTCCTTCTTAGATAACTTCTTGTTTTCCTTTAGACTTCTCTTGGCAGCATTTAGACCTTGTAGGTAACCGTTGTAACCATTTACGAATGCTTGACCATTTTCTTTAAGCATGTCTTCTTGAGACTTGTAAACATTAGCCTGAGCTAACTTCATACCAGCCAATGCAGATTGAGCTGCATTGTAGTCACTAGTGTAGTACTTGTTGAATCCAGCTTGACCTTTGCCCTTAATACCATCATCGAAACCGTCACTAGCTTGTTTGTATTCTTCGTTGTATTGTTGTACTTCGAAGTCACTACCAAATGCTGAATCAGGTTTCTTAGCATTGTTTAGTAAGTCGGTTGGAGCTGTACTTTTATCTGGGGCAGGTAAGTCCCAAGTACCTTTACCAAATCCATAACGGAAGGCAATTCCAGCTAGTGAACGAACACCGTTTGAAGCATCACCTTGTTGTCCATAACCGTTATTATATCCAAGATACATCGCTTTGTAGATTGATCTGTAGATATCAGGATCACTACCATCTGGAACTGGAATGTTATTGAAGTTTGGTGTAACTCCCCAGTTAGCTTTGGCATCCTTAATTGAGTTTACCATTGCAGATTGAGCTGAGGCAACAGATGCAGTGTAAACAGAATCAGTGTTGTTCTTATCAACTTTACCACTGACAGCATCTTGAACAGCATCTAGGTAAACGTCCGCTTTAGCACGACCAGCTTGTGCAGTTGGTGAGTTAGCGGGTTGATTATCTGCAGTACCATTCAATCTTGCTAGGAATGCATTGTGCGCATTATCGTATCCGGTGTGTTGAGCTAATTGAGCGGCACCGTTTTGACCGTTAGTTGAGTCGGAACCATTGTTAACAAAGGCATCTGACCCCTTCTTAGCGGCATCTAATCCTTCTTGATATGCTGACTTAAAGTTATCTGCAAATGCTACAGAAGCATTTGGATAAGTTGACTTAATGTAAGCATCAATATTGT
This sequence comes from Apilactobacillus pseudapinorum, assembly GCF_040369555.1. Classification (NCBI taxonomy): domain Bacteria; kingdom Bacillati; phylum Bacillota; class Bacilli; order Lactobacillales; family Lactobacillaceae; genus Apilactobacillus; species Apilactobacillus pseudapinorum. Next base: position 196,968 of record NZ_BAABVU010000026.1, on the reverse strand, counting down.
TAGGATCAACAGTTCCATCTTCAGAAGCTAGCTTGTATGCAGCAACTGTAGCATCGAAACCATCTTTAACGGCTTGTGATCCGTTTGGCTTATTAGTTGTGTCAGCAACGGCAGCATCGTGACCAGTCTTTTCATCAGCAACTAATTGTCTACCAGCTAGGTAAGCTTCATCATTAGCAAGGTTTGATGTTGTAGCAGTTCCTGCTTTAGCATCATCATGTCCTTGCTTAGCTCTGGTAGCTGCTTCTTTAGCAACTTGACCTAGAGCTGCATTTGCACCTTCTAGTGCAGCAATGTTATCGATTGGTGTACCGTTTTCGTATGCTCTAATACCATCTTGAACGGCTTTTTCGATGTCAGCTTGAGCCTTGTTGTAGAACTTGCTGTATGAATCCTTGTTAGCATCAGAGATACCAGCAGTTGATCCATCACTGTGAGCCTTGTTGTTGTTTGCTAGGTAGTCGTTAATTGCATTTTGAACAGCCTTGTAAGTTACTGAACCCTTATCATTACCATTGTGGCTAGTTAAGTTTGGATCAGTATTTGCAAGTGCATCGTTGTATGCTTGTTTAGCCTTAGCTTGTGCTTTTTGGTAAACATCAACGGCTAGTGGGTTTGACTTGTAATTTTGTGAATTATCATCGTCATCGTTAGAACCTGCGGTTGCAACAACTTGAGCTTGACTTAAAGCACTCTTGTAAGCAGCTTTGTAAGCATCTGATTTATTTGCTTGACTTAATTCTGCATCAGTTTGTGGCGCTTGACCATTAAGAACTGCATTGTAAGCATCCTTAGTAGCATTGTAGACATCATTAGCTGGTGAATTGGCATCAGTTGAAGTAAATGGTTGCTTAGTTTGAGCAGCAACTAATGCTGCCTTAGCGTTATCAACACCAGTGTTAAATGCATTATTATCAGCACTTGAAACTGACTCCTTAACACTAGCTGCCTTGTTAGGATCGTTGGCATCATTATTAGTGAATAATGCAACAGCACCTTGTGATGCATCAGCTTTGTACTTATCAAAGGCTTTTTGGTAAGTGTTCTTGTAAGCATTTGAACCATCAGTTGAAGAAGCAGTGTTTGCTGGTTGGTTGTTGGCAACAGCGTTGTATGCGGCCTTAGCTGCATCATATCCTGCCTTAGCAATTCCAGCTGGTTCGCTTGCATTTTGAGCAAATTTATCAGCACCAGTTGAGTAAGCATCACCCGCATGAGTTAAGAAGTTAGCAAAAGCTGTTCTTCTCAATGGATCATTTGGATATGCCGCTTGAGCTGCAGCTTGGGCTGCATTAGCTAAGTCTGAGCCTGTCTTACCCACATAGTTATCTGGATGTGATAGGTATTCATTCTTAGCAGCATTGATTGCATCTGCGATGTTATTGTAATCCTTAGCTTGAGCATCAGTTAGATTACTCTTACCATCTTGGTTACCGTTAATTACATCGTTAGTTGCAGCTTTAACTGCAGCAGCATAGTCAGCACCTTGCTTGTAAGCAGGGTTAGCGTTTTGCTTACCTGAATCTGGAGAACCGTTTAATCCGTCATTCAAACCACTTGTAATATCGGCTTGAGTTTGGTCATAAACAGCAGCGTCAGCAGCTGTATTTGGTCGTTGACTCTTGTTACCATTTGTAAAGTCTTGAGTAGCTAGACCTTGATCAGCTTGAGCAGCTTTGTAAGCTTGTTCGTATGCCATCTTAGCAGCTGGACTAGTTAAGTTTGCTGAGATATCTGGTTGGTTAGTATTAGCATCATGATAAGCTTGGCTAGCAGCATTGTAAGCATCCTTCATATCAGGTTGGTTATCAGTGTTGCTGTAACCAGAAACACTAGCTAAGTCTTGATCAGCCTTTGGACTGTTTTGTGCAACATTTGAACTGTTCTTGGCAGCGTTTAACGCATTTTGAACGTTTTGTGCTTGTTGTTTAGCAATTGCATAAACAGGTGATTGGTCATCGTGACTATCTGATGCTGGTGTAGCATTTCCGTCAGTTAAACCTTTAAGTGCTGATTGATATACTGGATTGTTCTTGTATGAAGCATTTGCTCCATTATCAGATGGATCCTTAATACCTTTATTAAAGTCAGCAACGGCTGCTGCATAAGCAGACTTGTCTTGACTTCCCTTAGCAAGACCATCAGCTTCGTTCTTGTTATTTGGATCAGTAGCATTTCTACCACTTAATCCTTCAGCATAACCTAACTTAGTATCATGTTGTGCTTTATCGTATAGAGCGCCTGTAGCATTATCAGTTGGACGTGCTGCTGCAGTTGATGGTGAAAGAATTGAATCTTCCCCTGCCTTGTTAGCGTTAACTGCTTCAGCAATTGCCTTTTGATATGCAGCTTTGTAATCAGGTGTTTGACTATCAAAACCATCTGGACGGTATGATACATCTTTGTTTCCTTTACCATCACGAATTGCGTTAACAGCATCTGCATAACCCTTGTAAGCATCAGATGCTTTAGGATCATTTGCGATGTCACCTGGCACATTTTGTGATGATGGATTACTTGAAGCCTTAGCTTCGTTGTAACCCTTGGCGTCTGATTGAGCTTGCTTGAATGCTTGTTGGTATGCAGGAGATTTAGTTGTGTCAACTGGAGCAGTTGGATTGGTTAATCCATCATTAAATCCGTTGTTGGCATCAGTAACCCCTTGAGCATATGCCTTAGTTTCTGGGTCTGTGCTATTTAAATCAGCAGCAACATCTGCATTTGACTTCTTACCATTCAATGCATCACTTGCACCACGAGCAGCTTGTCCTAATAGACGACCGTTAGCATAAGCTTGACGATCAGCTGGATCAGAGTTAGTTGCTTGTCCTGATTGATTTTGTTTAGCATCATTGTAACCCTTAACAGCATCATTGTAGGCATTCATGTATGATGTCTTATCTTTCACACCGGCTGGTACGTTAGCTTCAGTCATTTGTGCTGGAGTAGTTCCATTAGCAATTGCTTGGTTAATAGCTGTTTGAGCATCTTTTTGACCTAGACCTTGTGAGTTAGCAACTGCATAAACAGGTGAGTTATCAGTTGAATCTGCCTTACCTGTAGCAGCATCGTTTAACGCCTTCATAGTTTCTTGGTAAACAGGGTCATTAGCATTGGCTGGGTTTGAAGCCTTAGTTGGATCAGTGATTCCGTTGTTGTAATCATTAACCGCAGCTTCGTATTTAGCTTTATCACCAGCACCTGTACCAGGTGTATTAGAGTCACCGTATCCGGCAACTTCGTTAGCGTTACCACTTGGTTGTGCTTTACCAGTTAAACCTTCAGCGTATCCCTTACTTGCGTCACCTCTAGCTGCATCATAAACAGCTTGGTTAGCAGCATCAGAAGGACGTGTTGATTGTGAAGGGTTAACAACTGAGTTTAAACCAGCAGCATTAGCGTCAACTGCGTCAGACATAGCCTTTTGGTAAGCAGCCTTGTAATCAGCTGATTGGCTAGCAAAATCACTTGGACGGTCGTCCTTTTTAGCTGAACCATTAGCGTTCTTAACAGCGTTAACAGCGGCAGCGTAACCCTTGTATGCATCAGCAGCTTGTCCACTTAGTGAACTTGGCACGTTGTTAGCATCAGGATTTGATTGTGATTTAGCGGCATCAACACCAGTCTTGTCAGCATGTCCTTGAGCATAAGCTTTTTGGAATGCTGGAGTCTTGGCAGCTAAATCAGTAGCTGACATTGGAGTGGTATCTGATAAACCTTGAGCGTAACCATTGTTAGCATCAGTAACCCCTTGAGCATAGCTCTTCTTATCAGGATCAGTACTGTTTAAGTCTGCAGAAACATCGGCATTTGACTTAGTACCATTTAGTGCATCATTGGCACCACGAGCAGCTTGTCCTAGTGCTTTACCATCAGCAAACGCCTTTTGGTCAGCTGGATCGGAGTTAGTTGCTGATCCATTTGAGTTTGTGTTACCAGCGTTGTATCCATTAACTGCTTCGTTGTAAGCATTCATGTATGATGTCTTATCTTTAACACCGGCTGGAACGTTTGCTTCAGTCATTTGTGCTGGAGTTGTTCCGTTCACAATTGCTTGTTTGATAGCAGCAACGGCATCTTTATTAGCTAATGCTTGTGAATTAGCAACTGCATATACAGGTGAGTTATCACTTGGATCTGTGTTGCCTTTATCAGCATCGTTTAACGCCTTCATAGTTTCTTGGTAAACAGGGTCATTAGCATTTGCTGAGTTTAAAGCCTTAGATGGATCAGTGATTCCGTTGTTGTAATCATTAACCGCAGCTTCGTACTTAGCTTTGTCAGCAGCACCCTTGGTATTACCAGCTTGTTCACTAGCGTTAGAGCTATCTGAAACTGATTTACCAGTTAAACCTTCTGCATAACCCTTTTGAGTGTCATTAGCAGCTGCCTTGTAAACATCTGCTAAAGCAGCAGGAACTGGGGCTTGAGTGTTTGTGCTATCTGGAGTTGTTTGTGAAGCGATACCTTGTTGAGCAGCAGCCTTAGCATCATCTAAAGCAGCATTGTATGCATTGTTGTATGCAGCAGACTTGCTTGAATCGTTGCTGTAAGGCATGTTAGAAACATTACCCTTAGCAGCCTTAACGGCAGCAATAGCAGCAGCAGCACCTTGAGCAGCTTGAGAGCTGTCTGGGTTGCCATTTTCAGCACTGTTAAATCCAGCTTTATCATTTGTACCAGCAGCAGCACCTGAATTGTATGCGTCTGTTGGGTTTTCTGGAGCGGCATTACCCTTCAACGCGTCAACATAACCTTGTTTTGCATCGTTGTAACCGGCTGTATAGTTAGGATCATTTTGGGTGTTAGCTTTACCATCAGTAAAGGCCTTAGCACCTTGAACCTTAAGTCCATCAGCTTTGGCAGATGCGAATGCTGATGAACCAACAGCATCACTTGTAATACCAGCTGAAGCAGCAGTTGCGTTTGGATCTGTGTTTTGGTATGCCTTAACAGCAGCTTTGTAAGCATTGTCGTAGACATTCTTGTTGCTTGCATTACTATCATTAGGAGTTAATTGGCTACCTGTCTTTCCAGCTTTAACATCAGCTTTAGCTTGAGCAATGGCAGCTTGAGTGTCATCGTAAGCCTTTTGTTCTGTTGCTAAGTCATCGTTACCAGTAGCTTGGGTTGGTCTTGAACTTGCTGCAGCACCATCAGTTAATGCTTTTGCGTAGTTGTAACCTTCAACAGCAGCTTGTGGAGTTGTTGGAGCAGGTTGACCTGCCATTGCAGCTTCATAACCTGATTTGGCAGCATTAAATCCGTCTAATTGTTTGCCAGTTAATCCTTGAGAAACGCTTGAATCTTCTGGGTTCTTAGCGCTCTTAAGAGCAGCAATTCCTTGACCGTATGCAAAACCGTCCTTAGTTGCTTGATCAGCGTTACCTGGTAGAGTTGCGTTTGCTTGTTCACCTAGTGCTTTACCATTATTAAAGTTTGCAAATGCATTGGTGTAGTCAGGATCAGTGTTAGTTGATGATTGTTGCTTACCATTTTGTGCATCACTTTCACCCTTAGCAATGTTGTATCCTTCTTTGTAAGCAGGTGTTTGACTTGCATCTGGAGTATCAGAACTGTTTTCTTGGTTAGCATCGCTAGCACCTTGAGCGGCATCATCCTTAACTGCTTGATAGGCCTTACCAGCTGCACTATTTGGATCAGTTGGTTGGTGAGTAGTTGACCCGTTCTTGTAGTCATCCTTAGCATTGTCTACAACTGTATTAGCAGCAGCAAGTGCTTTCTTGTAAGCATCTTGGTATGCTAGTGACTTCTTAGCTAAGTCAGCATCTGAAATAGCTGCCTTTTTACCATCGGCAGTATCATAAGCATTCTTAGCAGCATTGTAACCATCAGTTTCTGCTTGTGATGGGTTAGTTGGTAAGCTTTGACCGTTAGTTGCTAAATCAGCACCAGCTTGTGAGTCAGTCTTAGCTTGTTGTCCAGCTTTGTATGCTGCAGTTTGGTTTTCAGGAGCATTGTTGTTTGATCCGTTAAAACCATCCTTAGAAGCCTTATAAGCATCTGCATAATCTGAAGATGTGTTTGCTGGGTTTTGATCAGCACCATTTAAGGCATCACTTGAACCCTTAGCAATGTTGTATCCTTCTTGATATGCAGGTGTTTTACTTGAATCAGGTGTTGCTGAACTACCTTGTTGGTTAGCATCGCTAGCACCTTGAGCAGCAGCGTCCTTAACTGCTTTGTATGCCTTACCAGCTGCACTATTTAGATCAGCTGGCTTGTTATCAGTTGAACCATTCTTGTAGTCAGAAAGTGCGTTTGAAACTACTGGCTTAGCAGCATTAAATGCATTAGTGTATGCGTCTTTGTATGCTAATGATTTACCTGTGAAATCTGGAAGACTAGTACTACCATTTTGTACATCATTGTATGCATCGTTAGTTGCGTTAAATCCATCAGTTTCCGCTTGTGATGGTTTTGGAGTAGCTGGTAAGCTTTGACCCTTAGTTGCCAAATCAGCACCAGTTTGTGAATCAGTCTTAGCTTGTTGTCCAGCTTTGTATGCTGTAGTTTGGTTTTCAGGAGCCGTATTGTTTGAACCGTTAAATCCATCAGCAGCAGCGTTATAAGCATCTTTATAATCTTGTGATTTGTTTGGTGAGTTATCGATGCTTGATCCACTTAAAGCGTCAGCTGTACCCTTAGCAATGTTGTATCCTTCTTGATATGCAGGTGTTTTACTTTGATCAGGTGTTGCTGAAGTACTACTTTGAGCATCAGTGGCACCTTGAGTGGCGTCACTTTGTGCTTTGTTGTATGCTACAGCATCGACACCATTACCTTGTGGTTTGTTTGCTGACGAACCGTTCTTGTAGTCATTTTGTGCTTGTGCAACAGTGTTTTTAGCGCTGCTTAGTGCTGCATTGTAAGCACTTTGATATGCTAATGACTTTTGAGCTAATTGGTCATCAGTTAATGGTGTTTGTTGACCACTTACAACAGCGTATGCGTCCTTAGCTGCTTGTAAACCATCTTTCTTGGCATCTGAATCATTTGGATTAGATTGTGCACTTGCATTTTGTAGAGCTTGGTTAATACCGTCTTGTGAATCTGATTTAGCTTTTTGTCCAGCAATATATGCGGGAGATTGATTTTCAGGAGCAGTGTTATTTGCACCATTAAAACCATCTTTAGATGCATTATAACCAGCTAATTCAGCTTGATCAGTTGGAGTTGTTTTTGAACCACTTAAAGCTGATTGTTGACCAGCTGTATATTTAGCCTTAATTGCATCATATTGTTGTTGATATAAAGCTTGTTGAAGTGGTGACATAGTATTCAATGGTGAATCATTTGTTGATTCTTTCTTACCAGACTTAACATCATTAACAATTTGGTTATATGCATTTTGAGCGGCTGTATAAGCTGTTGGATCCAAGTTATTTGGATTGTTAGTTGTACCATTAGCTGCTTCAGTCATTGCTTGTTGCGCATCACGATATTGTTGTTGTGCCTTGGCGTAGACTTGTTGACCGGTTGAATCACTATCTGCAGGTTTATTGTCTTGGTTACCTGCAATAGCATCAGTTAGCGCTTGTTGTGCTGTGTTATAACTAGCAGCATAGTTCTTCTTGTAAGCAGCATCTTGGCTACCATTTGCAACTGCTGCAGCTGCAGCTGGACTTGCGTTTGCAATATCGTTAGCAGCTTGTGCATTTGCTAAGTAGTCAGCATATGCTTGTTGTAGCCCTTGCATAAAAGCAGTCGGGTTTGAAGCTTGTTTGTATTCAGCACTTTCTTGAATTTTAGCTAACAGGTCTGGAGTTAGTGTTGATGGTGCCTTAGTTGGGTCTGTAATACCTAATGATTGTAAATATTGAGGAGTTGCAGCTTTGTATCCACTAAGAACACTATCATATTCACCCGTATAATCATTATTCTTTTGGTATCTAAGCGGATCCTTTGAATTAGTTCCGTTAATAGCATCAGCAATCGCATTGTTGAAACCGTCGGTAATGTCTTGTCCTTTACCACTATTAACTTGAACAGTGGCTGCGGGATCTTGGTTAAGTTGTCCATTTGAACCAGCTGAGTAACCCACAATGGATGAACTGTAGTCACTACCACCAGTTGAATTTGGTGTTGCAACCATATAAATACCGTTAACACCATATCTCATGTAAACCCCAACCGTATTAATACCACTTGCTTGATCTGCTGGAATAGTGAAACTAATTGGAATTTGGTCTACATTTGATGATGAAGTTGCAGAATAAGTCTTGTTATCAACAATCTTACCAGTTGAATCTGTTGCAGGATTAGAATATTGAACTTTATTTCCATTTGAATCAGTGGTTAAGAAAGTATTCATTCCTGAATCATTGTAATCAGTAGTTTTGTTCTTATCGATTCCATATTGTAGATAAACATTTTGCTTAGCATAATCAGAGCCATCGTAACCCGTTACTTTAGCGATACCTGAAACAGTAATGGATCCATCACTGTTAGTCTTAGCACTAATTGGGTTAGCAAAATATACAGATGGAATACTACTAATATCTAAGATTTGTCCACCAGAGTATGGTGTGTTGCTTGTTGTATGCAAGTATTGATCAGTCGAAGTGTATTGACTAGATGCATTCATTTGATAGTTGTAGTAGATTGTACCATTAACCTTACCAGTGTATGAATTAATGGTTCCGTTATTAACAAATGGGTTAGCATTACCACCATTGCTATTTCTAGCTGTCCCAGCATCCAAGATAACATGACTATCACCTGAGTTATTGACAATCAAGTTACCGTATACAAGTGGAACACCTGAACCAGTTCCATCAGAGATAGCTGAGATTAAGTTACCACGGTTTGCGACTTGAACAGTACCACCGGCTAGGTAGACTAATCCACCACCTGAAGTTGGTCCAGATGGGGCACGGCTATCCCCAATATGGGCAACCTTAACTTGAATGGTACCACCGTTAGTAGCTAAAACATTAGAACCACTTTGTACGTATAGAAGTGCATTAACTTGCCCGGCCATCTTGGGTGATTGATTTGATTCGATATTAATACGACCACCGTCAACACGAACTCCACCATTACTACCTACGTAGATACCACCACCGGCACCATATTGTGGGTAAGTGTTGGAGTAATCTGGCATGATGTTCAAGTTGGCGTTCTTGTTAACAGTCAAACTACCATTTTGAATATCGACACCCATTGGACCTTGGTCAGCACCGTCATCTCCCCCAGTTGCGTTACCTCTAGGAATCAATGTCATACTTGAATCTTCACCTAAGGTAAGATTACCACCACCAGAAATATAAACAACGTTAGAACCTGTGTTAGTACCAACTGAACCGAAATAATGAGCTCCCTTATTCAACACCATGTTAGCGATTGATAGGTTATTTTGGTTACCTGATCCTTCAGCATTTTGTGACTTCATGAAAGGTGAGTCGTAAACATCATCACGTTGGAAGACGTTCACATTACCATCTACGTAGACGTAATTACCTTTGGCTGACAAAATTTGTGAGCCAACGTAGTTAACGTTCTTGTAGTAAATTGATCCACCATTAGATAGTGAGAATGGTCCATAATAGTTAGTTCCATATAAAGTTTGGAAGTTTTGCACGTACAATTTAGTGTTACTGGTTGTACCAGTACTGAACTTGTATTGTTGACCTGACATATCAGCAATATGATTTTGACCATCAACAACATAAATCTTACCTTCAACAGCGTTGACGCCAACATTATTTTCTTGAGACTTAGTAACAGAATGCAAGTCAATATCGTTAACCAACTTAATTGTGAATCCTTGGTTTAACAATGTTGAGTTGTTCATAATACCGTCAAATTGCTTACCAGTAGATACGAATATAACGTTTTGAGCTGCTTGGTTTACAACATCGTTATAAGCAGCAATGTAATTCTTATCTTGTTTACTTGAGGCATCAATAGCAGAAATTGATTGAACAGAATTACCACCATTGAACTGAGCAGCCATAGCGGCCTTTGCCCCTAAATATCCTTGATCGTATGGGTTAGTAGAACTAGTAGTAACGTTTGGATTATTTGCTAAATAGAAATCCTGGGTTTGACCCTTAGCTGTTCCATCACCAATAACCCCAGTCCACTTACCTTTTTCAGCATCTACCATCCCTTGTTTAGCAAGAGCTGCTGGAATTGAATAATTGTAAACGTCTGTGAGTGCTCCATAGAATGAAGAATTGTCAGGATGAACATCTGATTGTGAAGCTACCTTAATATTAGCTGTACCAGAAGTTGCGTTTTGTCCACCAATCTTAACAGATGTATTTTGAGCGTTATTGAACTTTAGACCTAAGTCATTTTCATAACTGATTACTGAGTTATACGCATCATTAGGGTTATCAGCGCCACCCTTATTTGCTTGGTAATTGTCATTGTATGAACCAGTGTATGAAGCAGCGGCTGAAGAATTGTATGAAGCACTTGAACCTTGGCCCCAATTTGATTTGTTAATATTTGGGTTAACTGCTGGTGTTGAACCATTTCCTGAAGTATAGGAAGTGTTAGCAGTATTGTTATAGTAGTTGTAATCTTGAGTACCAGTACCATTACCTTGAGTAGCATTTGAGTATGCATTAATGGCAGTTTGGGCTCCAGCATAAGCCGCACTATAGTATTTAGCTTGATCACTAGCATATGATGACATGTTGTTACCATTACTCATAACAACATCATTAATGGCTGCTGAAATTACAGATGAATATTGCACTGCATATGATGAACCAGCTTGGTAACTTGCATCACTTGTGTTAGCTCCGCTGGCTGCACTGCTATTTAATGTAGCATAAAAACCACTGCTTGCCATTGAATAAGCAGTGTCATATGTTGATTGACGAGCTGAGTTGAATTTACTATTATGTGATGATCCCTTAATGAAATCAGAGATACCGGCACTTACTGCATTTGCAGAAGCTGCTGAACTTGCAGTACTTGATGCATTGTTCCATGCGGAAGTATATACATCTTGATCTCTTCCGTATGAAGAATTCAATGAGTGACCTGCGGCAAAATCACTAGCACCAGCACTTGATGCCGCAGCAACAGTAGCATTTGACGATGCGTTCCAAGCTGCAGTATAAGCATCTTGGTGGTTATGATATGAGCTGTTCAATGAGTGACCTGCGGCAAAATCACTAGCACCGGCACTTGATGCTGTACTACTTGCTGCAGTAGAAGCTGTTGAATAAGCTGCATCATAATCAGCTTGGTAACTACCATATGATGTTGATTGGCTTGCGCCATTTGAACCATCAGCAGTACCAGATGCTTGAGCTGCTGCCTTGGATTGTGCTGCAGCTAAAGATTCAGCATCCCTTTGGGATTGTGATTCTTGTTGTGAATCCCCTCCACCTTGTGTGGTAGCACCTTGTTGAGTACCATCAGCATGTGCAACTACTGGTGAAGTAGTCATCACACTGTAAGCTGATGAACCTAAAAGAGCTAAAGTTGCAACAGATACGACGATCCATTGTTTTTTAACTTTTTTCATGACTTTTTTGTCATTTACTTTATTAAATTTATTCTTATTATATTGCAATTCATAATCCCCCTGTTTGAGAAACTATTAACCTATAATTTTTTATACCTATACTCTTATTAATGTTACCATGCTTAATAAAAATTTAAAACTATTTAATAATTAGTTTAAATCATCTTAATATTTTCTTAAGAAACTGGAAAATAATTATAAAAAAAGTTCCCATCTGGTTAAAACCAAATGGGAACTTTTATTTTTGTTTAATTGAATTTTTACTTCTTATCGACCTTTTGAACATAAGTCTTATTTGAAGTAATGTAGTCGCCATTTCCAATATATAGTCTAGTTAGACCATGGTATTTAACAACTTTTTGAACCTTAAATACTTGATCACGTTTCAATCTTCTTACTACGTTATCTTGACTGTATTTCTTATCAGTGTGAACTAAGACACCTTTAGGTTTAATAACCTTAAAGAAATTGAAGTTGTGTTGATAGTAAGCATTTTCAACATGGTCACTCGCAGTGACGATAGCACCGTTACTCAAACGATATCTAGGAATACCATTCTTGTAGTAGGCAATGCCAGTAACCTTAAACACAGTTGAGTTGTAGCGCTTAGTGTAAGCGTACTTCTTAATTCGTGTTTGTTTACTGAACTTCACGCGACTGTGAGTAAAGATGGTCTTAACGTTGTAAATGTATTTTGGCATACGACGTTTCATTTCATTCTTGTACGCTGTGATGTAGCTATGAGCGTAGTATTCAGAATGATTCTTGTAGATATTTTCAGGAATCGAGTGGCGTTTAGCGGCGTTCTTAACCCCGGCCTTAGCACCATCTTCTTTTTGAATCTTAGCTTGTTGCTTCAATCCTTCCTTGAAGGTGTAAACGTAAACTCTGTCTTTTCCTTCTAAGTCTTTCTTAGAAAGCTTCTTGTTTTCCGCAAGATTACGTTTAGCAGCTTTAATTCCTTCTAGATAACCACTGTATCCATTAGCAAATGATGATCCCATAGCCATAGCTAATTCACTAACCGACTTGTGCGCATCTTCTTGTGCTAACTTCATACCAGCAATCGCATCAAAACCAGCTTGATAACCCTTACTGTATGATCCAACGAATGAAGCTCTTGTTTTATCAGTCAAACCATCGCTAAATCCATCGTCAGCCAAGACATAGTTCTTACTGTAAGAACTAGCTTCGAAGTCATTAGCAAACTGACTGTCAGATTTCTTAGTGTAGTGTAAGAAATCAATTGGTGCGACACTATTGTCATCTGGAACTGGAATATCGCTATTTCCACGTTTGTAACCATAGTTAAAGGCACCAACGTAGTCAGGATAATTTTGGTTAGCATTCTTATCCCTTGAGTTGTATCCATTAGTGTAACCGTTAAAGATGGCCTTGTAGACATCACGGTATACTGTTGGATCATAACCATCAGGCACGACAATGTCGTTATCGTTGTCTGGTAGTTTCTTACTCATCTTAGCATCATTGATTGCATCCTTAATTGCCTTTTGTGCTGTATCATAACCGTTTTGGTAATCAGTTTGACCACCTTGGTTTTCCTTGCCAGCAACGGCATCTTGGATTGCCTTCAAGAATGCTTGGGCCTTACTTAAACCAGCAGCTGATGTTGGTGCATCAGGGTATTGGTTAGTGTTAGTCCCGTGAAGAGCATCGATAAAGGCGCTATTAGCATTCACATAACCATTATGTTGTGCTAAATCAGCTGCACCCTTAGCATTTGCCATCGCATCAGCTTGATTACCTAAAGCTGCTTGGGCACCAGCTTGAGCACGACTTAATCCGTCCAAGTAGGCACTCTTGAATGCATCCCTGTAAGCAACTGAAGCATTTGCCAAGTGTTGGTTAATGTAATCATCAAGCGTATCTTTGGTCAAACTACCACCAGTTGATGCCAACTTATATCCATCAACTGTGGCTTTGAAACCATCTTGTTCAGCTTGTTGGTTGTTATCCAACACTTTACCGGCTGGATATGGTGTAGCTGTTACATCGTTAAGCGCTTCATTGACTCCCTTTTGTTCACTTTGAGCAAGGGCTTGTCCTGCTTGGTAAGCATAGTCATTTGAAGCATTCTTATTTTGTTTAGCGTCAGCATATCCATTTTGCGCTCTTTGGGCAGCTGCTTGAGCGACCGCTCCTAAGCTATTAGCAATTGCTTTACCAGCTTGTTGGATTTGATCACTTGTATTATTAGCAGCATAACCTTTAATTCCAGATTCGATTGCCTTTTGCAAATCACTGTTTACAAACGCAACGTATGCTTGGTGGTATGCAGTTGCTGCGTCACCACTGTAGTCAGTGGTATTAGTAGCATGAGCTTGGTTGCCGGCTAAGTAATCACTGATGGCTGCTTTAATGGCAGCATATGTGGCTGCTGATTCACCTTTACCTTGGTATTTATCAGCGTTAACACCGTTTTCCGCATCATTAAATGCACTGTTAGCAGCGTTGTAGTTATCTAGATATACTGCTTGAGCGTATGGATTAGTAAATTGTTCTGGATGCTTATTGAAGTTAGCACCATCATTTTCACCAGTTAAAGCGGCCTTATTAGCATAAGTTAAAGCATCATCGTATGCATCTTGCACGACTGGATCTGATTCATGTCCAGCAATCTTGTCTGCATATTGACTTGCTTTAGCCTTATCATTATCAGCCTTACTGTATGCTGCCTTAGTTGCAAAGTAGACATCTCCGGCAATTGTGCCGATTGTGTATTTACTATCCAATGAAGGGTCGTTAGCTTGAGCATCAGTTAATGCTTGTTTAGCATCTGATAAACCTTGGTTGTATGAAACATCGTGAATGTTATTAGCATTACTAATCAATGGTGTATTATTCGCATCGTTATTTAGATTATTAGTGAACAATGCTTTCGCTCCATCAGCAGCTGCGAAACCAGCTGAAGTGCTGGAGGCTTGGTAAGCCAATTGATAAGTTTGCAACTTGCTATTGATATCACTAGCAGGCGCTCTGTGATTAATTAAATCATTAATGGCGTCGTTGGCAGCGTTGAATCCACTTTGTTCTGCAGTGGAAGCATTGCCAGGAAGTGATGTTTGACCGTTTTGACGTAAGCCCATTGCTGTTTTAGCGTCTTGACCCATTTCAAATGCAGTATTCAAATCACGATTATTTCTACTACTAAATGGATTACTTTGACCCCCAAATCCAGCTTGAATTGCATTATTCGCATCGTTTTGACCTAAAGTAGCTAACTTACCACTAACCGCTTTAATAGTGCCATCACCATTACCAACAGTTGCGGAAGTTACCCCAGATTGATATGCGGTCTTAAATTGCGCAATACTGTTTTGGTAAATTAATTGATACTTCAAATTATTAGTAATATTTGGTGTCACATTTGAGTAATCAGTTGCAGATGCAGCCGGATTATTCAAGATTGCGGCCTTCGCAGCGTTAATAACGCTATTGATATCACTATTACCAGTGTCAACATTCCCATCAGTGACTGCATTATTGATAGCAGTCTTAACCTTATTAGCTAATGTTGAATCATCATTAGTATCTGCGTTGCTGTTAGCGTTAGTTTGACCATTTAAGCCATCATTAAATACCGCTTGAGCAGCTTGGAAACCTTTACGGATAACATCTTTATCCAAGTTACCTGCAACGTTATCAGTTTGCGCACTGGTATTTCCATTATTAAATTGACTAATTCCTTGCTTGTATTGAGTTAGCAAGTGACTCATTGCGTCAGTGTATGCTTTTTGATAAGCCGGGTTATTAGCATTCATGTCAGATGCATCTGGTGTTGATGAAAGCTTAGATGGATCTGTTGATGCCATAAAGGCTTGATATGCTTTTTGATAACCACTGGCAGCCATATTGTAACTGGCTTGATCACTAGCGTTACTACCATTATTACCATTTTGAATGTTATTTTCGGCGGCTTGGACTGCTTGAGCAGCTGCTTGTCCCTTCAAATAACTTGGTGATTGGTTAGTAGAATCAACATGACCAGATAATTGATCATCAAAACCTTGTTTAGCACTATCATAAGCTTGTTGTTGCGCTTTATCTGACAAAGTCGTGTTGTTAGTGTCGCGAGGGTTTCCG